>JBFJUC010000019.1:0-17894 GCA_041624875.1 Alcanivorax sp. | reverse complement strand
GCTGTTTGGCCAGGGAGGGCCAAACTAACAGCGGCCAGGGATGGCTTGAGCGGTCCCGGAAGGCATCACCATTGCCCCGCGTCTCGGATACGGAGCACCGAACACATGACCACCCTAGTTTTTGACGGTGGGCTTTTCCCGAGCCAGGAAGAAAAAGCACAGCATCCCGCCCACCGAGCTGGCGGCCATCAGGGCCGTCATCGGCAGCGGCGTACCGTTGTGGATCAGCCCCAGCCCGGAACCGATCAGCCCCGCCATCAAGAACTGCAGGCAGCCGTTGAGGCCGGTGGCGGCACCGCTGTCACGCTCGAAAAAGGCCAGGAAGCTGGCCAGGGCGTTGGGGATCGCCAGCGCCGCCATGCCGGCGACCACCATAATCAGCGGCACCGTGCTCCATAGGGTCAGGTAACCGGATACCGTCAGCAGCAGCAGGGTAATCGCCGCCAGACTTTGCAGGACCACCGCCACGCCCATGATCGCGGCGCTGTCGAAGCGGCGCAGCAGCAACACGTTAAGGCGGTTCAGGCCCAACATGGCGACCACGTTGGCGCCGAAGAACAACGGGAAACGGGTCTCTTCGATGCCGAAGTACTCGATATAGAGAAAGGCGGCGTCGGTGATAAAGGTGAACATGGCGGAAAAAATCAGGCCGTTGGCGAGAATGAACCCCATCGCCCGGCGCTGGCGCAACACCCGGCCGTAGGCGGCGAACATGCGGTGGCGCAACGGCTCCTCGGCGACCTGGGGCGCCACCGACGGCAGTGCGAACCGCAACATCAGGGCCACCAGCACCGCGTAACCGGCCAGCATCACGAAAATGCTCTGCCAGCCTGCCAGATGCAGCAGGAACGCCCCCACCGCCGGCGCCACCAGCGGCGCCAACAACAGCACCAGGCCGACACTGGTGAGCACGCGGGCCGCTTCGCGACCGTTGAAATGGTCGCGTACCGAGGCGGCGGCGATCACCACCGTGGCGCCCCCACCCAGGGCCTGCAGCACGCGCAGGCCGTACAGCCAGGCCACCTGATCGCAGACCGTGATCGCCAGGCTGGCGACGATAAAGATGAACAAGCCGACGTAGGCCACCGGCTTGCGACCAAAATGGTCCGACAGCGGGCCGCCCAGCCACTGGCCCAGCGCCACACCCAGCACATAGACGCTCACCGACAGCTCAATGCGATGCACCGCCACGCCGAAGTCGTCGGCCATGGTCGGCAGCGCCGGCAAATAGGTGTCGATGGCCAGCGGCCCGAGGGCCACCAGAGTGCCGAGCATGATCGCCAGGCGTACGGGGGAAACGGTAGGCATCAGGAATCCCTGGGCGGTACAACGGAGGTGGGCAAGACTATCATTATCGCCGTTGTTTTTGCGGTTACCGGAGTGAAAAAAATCGGACTTGCGACGCCCGGGGTTCGCTGTGACTATAGCCGCACTCTCAGACAAGGAAGCCCATGGAACTCTCCGTACCTTTTCAGTTGGCCTTGATCACCGTGGTGGCGTTCGTCTGCCAGTGGGCCTCCTGGCGGATCAAACTGCCCGCCATTCTGCCGTTGCTGTTGTCCGGCCTGTTGTTGGGCTCCGTGGCCGGCTTGATACAGCCCAAGCAGTTGTTCGGGGATCTATTGTTGCCCGGGGTCTCCCTGGCGGTGTCGATCATTCTGTTCGAGGGGGCGCTGACCCTTCGCTTCAGCGAGATCCGCGGCCTGGAAAAAACCGTGCGGCGGCTGGTCACCTGGGGCGCGCTGATCACCTGGGGCGTGGTGACCCTGTCCGCCTGGGGCCTGCTGAATCTGCCCTTTGAGCTGGCGCTGCTGTTCGGCGCGCTGGTGGTGGTCACCGGCCCCACGGTGATCGTGCCCTTGCTGCGCAGCGTGCGCCCCAAGGCGAGCGTGGCGCGGCTGCTGCGCTGGGAAGGCATCGTTATCGATCCGTTGGGCGCGATCCTGGCGGTACTGGCCTATGAGCTGGTGGTGGCCACCGGTCAGCAGGGCGCCCTGCTGCACGGGCTGTGGTTGTTCTTCCAGGCGATCGCAGTGGGCGCCGCCATGGGGACCGTGGTGGCGCTCGCGCTGAGCGCCCTGCTCAGCCGCCACCTGGTACCGGAATATCTGCGCAGCTTCCTGGTGCTGTCCTCGGTGATCGGCTCGTTCGTGCTGTCCAACAGCATCAGCGAGGAATCCGGCCTGGTAACGGTGACCGTGGCCGGCATCGTGATGGCCAACCGCAAGGGTGTGCGCACCGACGACATTCTCCACTTCAAGGAGAACCTGTCGGTGATGCTGATTTCGGTGCTGTTCATCGTGCTGGCGGCGCGCCTGGAGATGGAGCAGTTGCTGAGCCTGGGCGCCACCGCCCTGCTGGTACTGGCGATCATCCAGTTGGTGGCGCGGCCGCTGTCGGTGTGGGTGGCGACCCTGGGCAGCAGCCTGGACTGGCGTGAAAAGGCGCTACTGGCGTGGATCGCACCGCGCGGCATCGTCGCCGCCGCGGTGTCCGCCCTGTTCGCCCAGCGTCTGGTGGAAAACGGCGTGGCCGGCGCCGAGCTACTGGTGCCGCTCACTTTCATGGTGATCATCGGCACCGTGGCGTTGCAGAGCGTCACCGCGCGACCGCTCGCGCGGCTGCTCAAGGTGGCGGAACCGGGCCCCAGGGGCTTCCTGATCATCGGCGCCAACCCGGTGGCCCGTGCCATCGGCCAGACCCTGAGCCAGAACAATTTCCCGGTGATTCTCACCGATTCCAGCTGGGAGAGCATTCGTGCCGCGCGCATGGAAGGGTTGCCCACCTTTTACGGTAACCCGGTGTCCAGCCACGCCGATCAGTATCTGGATCTGGTGGGTTACGGCAAGCTGCTGGGCCTGAGCCCGCGCCGGGAATTGAACACCATGGCGACCATGCGCTACCGGCTGGAATTCGGCGAACCCAACGTCTACAGCCTGCCCTGGCAGAGCGAGAAGGAAGAGAAGCACGACGTGGCGGCGCACCACCGAGGCGCCACGCTGTTCGGGCCGGACATGACCTACGCCCGGCTCGCCAGCCTGCTCAGCCAGGGCGCGGACATCCGCAAGACGCGGATCACCGAGGAGTTCGACTTCAAGGCCTATCTCGCGGTGGAAAACCGTCAGGTCTGGCCGCTGTTCGCGGTGGACACCAAGGACCGCATCCATGTGTTCACGTCCGAAACCCAACCGGAACCCAAAGCCGGCTGGTCAGTGATCGGTTTGATCAAGGAAGAGGAAAACGCCGAAGAGACCGGCGACTAGGCGCCTTCGCGGGGCGCCATCGATTCGGCGTTGAAGGAATCAATCAGGCCACACACCCTGCCGTCACCCAGATGGCAGTCCGGGGTCCGCGACCAGTCGTCCATGGCGGCGCGCATGCGCGCGCTCAGCTCGCTCAGCTCACTGATGCGCGCTTCCACTTCGGCGAGGCGGGCCTCGATCAGCGATCGCACCCGCGGGCACGGCGTGTCCCCGCCCTCCGATTCTTCAATCAGTTCGCGCACATCGCCAAGCGTGAAGCCCAGGCTGCGCGCTTTCAGCGCGAAACGCAGCCGGGACAGGTCGACGCTGTTGTACTGGCGATAGCCATTATGCGGATCGCGGCGCGGGGTCAGCAGGCCCAGATCCGTGTAGTGACGAACAGTTTCGGCGGTGGTGGCGGCCCGCCGGGCCAGATCGGTGACGCGCATAGCGTTACACACTCCGATGATGCAAACAGGCCCTAGTGTAGCACCGGCTGGTTGCCGGCTCAGGCGGCGGCCCGGTCGCGGTCCGCCGGCGGCACGCCATAGAAACGCTCGCGGATGTCTTCATAGCGGGCCCACTCCTGGTCCCAGCGCGGGCTGTCCCAGCCCAGCAGTTCGCCGGTGAGGGACCTCAGCAGTGACACCAGACCGGCGCCGCCGTCGCGGCGCAGCAAGCCCAGCCGGGTGCGGCGCAACAGCAGATCGTCCAGGTGCACCACCGCTTCGTGGGTCAGTATCCAGCGCAACAGCGCCTCGTCGTCCTGGACGCCATGAAGGAAATGGTCCACCTGTTCCGGCGCCTCCGGCAACGGCCGGAACAGCGGCGCATTACTGCGCCGGGCGCGGCGCGCCTCCCGAGGCGCCAGCAGGCCGGCCGCGCAAAGCGCGTCCAGGGCGATCAACCGGAAAGTGGTGAGCTTGCCACCGCTGACCGTGACCATGCCATTTTCTTCCCACACGGCGTGATCCCGCCGTTCCTTGGACGGGTCCTTACCGTCACCGGAGGCGATCACCGGACGCACCCCGGCCATGGTGGACAGAATGTCCTGGCGGTCCAGGTTCACCTCCGGGAACTGTCCGTTGATCAGTTCCAGCAAGTAATCCACTTCCTCGCCGCTGGCGTGGGCCTCCTGGTCCAGACTGTCGCCGTGATCCAGGTCGGTGGTGCCGATGCAGGTGACGCCCTCCCAGGGAAACACGAACACCGGCCGGTCATCGCGGGGGTTGATCAACGTAAGGCAGTCGGCCACCGGCAACCGCGCCGGGTCCACGAACAGATGGCTGCCGCGCAGCGGCCGGATCCGCTGCCCGGCGCCGCCCAGGCGGTTGGCCCAGGCGCCGGTGGCGTTGATCACCGCGCCGGCGTTCAGGGTCAGGCTATCGCCGCTTTCCAGATCGGTGACGTCCACCCGGGCGCGGCCGTTCTCGGTGCGGCCGTTCTCGGTGCGGATAGCGGTGGCGCGGGCGTAATTGAGCGAACGGCCGCCATGCCGGGCCGCTTCCAGCAGGCAGCGCACCACCAGCCGGCAATCATCGGTGAGGGCGTCGGTGTAGCTCATGGCGCCGTTCAGACCCGCCGCATCCAGCCCCGGCACCCGCATCAGCACCTCGGCCTTGGGCACAAAACGGTGATCGCGAATGCCGGCCAGAAAATCGTACAGCGATAACACCGCGGTCATCGGCCAGCGCCCCGGGAAGCGACCGTCGCGCAGCGGAAACAGATACTGGGCCCGCTCCACCAGACCGGGCAGATCGCGCAGCAGGCGCTCGCGCTCGCGCAGCGCGTCCCGGGTCAGGCGCACTTCGCCCTGGGCGATATAGCGCAGCCCCCCGTGGACCATTTTTGACGAGCGGCTGGAGGTGCCCCAGGCGAAATCCTGCTGTTCCAGCAGCAGCGCCTTGCGCCCCTGACGGGCCGCTTCCAGCAGCACGCCGGCGCCGGTAATGCCACCACCGATCACGATCAGGTCCCATTGTTCCCCGGCCAGTTCGGCCAGTGACGCACGCTTCGCCAGCATGGTGTCTCCTTGGATTGTGTGAACGCTTTGCGTCCGGCTAGCACGACCGTTCCTTTTTCGCGGTCAGTCTGCTACAAACGCCGGATGCCTTCATCCTACTCTTTGTCTCCGGTTCCTTTGGAACCACAATGCGCCAGCACCGAGTTCGACGCGGTCGTCGACATCCTGGCCCGCGCCTTCGTCGACGATCCGTTCTGGCGTTGGCTGTGCCGGCCGGAGGATTTCCACGTCCGGTTACGCCGCGGCATGGCCGCGCAGCTCCGCCATCTGGCGCTGCCGGGACGGGTCGATCATATACCCGGTGTGGGGGCGGCACTGTGGTCGCCGCCAGGCCAGTGGCGTCTGGGTCTGTGGCAGCAGCTTCGCTTCCTGCCCGACTTCACCGCCATCACCGGGCTCACCCGCTTGCCTGGCCGGCTGGCCGGCATCCAGCATATTCAGCAACTGCATCCGAAGCGACCCCATTGGTACTTGCAGGTGCTAGGGGTGGCGCCGGACCAGCAGGGGCGTGGCCATTCGCGCCGCCTGCTGGCGCCGGTGCTCGCCTTGTGCGACCAGCACGGCCACGGCGCCTTCCTGGAAACCTGCGAGCCGGACAACCTGCCGCTTTACCGTCGTTTCGGCTTCGAGGTGATCCGCGAAGACCGCGTCGCCGCGGACGGCCCACCGATCTGGCTGATGTGGCGCTCACCGCCGCTTTAAGCGGACAACGTTCGCATCCCGGCGCTACCCTACTTTACCGATTTTTACCGCACGGCTATGGTTTGCCGGCTGTGATCGCTTATGGTTAAGCGATTGAGAAACAATGGATAACAAGGAGCGACAATGAAACGCACTGCTGGATGCCTCTTACTGGCCGGGGCTCTGTCCCTGTCCGCCTGTAGCACCATCAACCCGTACACCGGTGAGAAACAGACGTCGAAAGCCGCCGGCGGCGCCGCCATCGGCGCGGTCAGCGGCGCGTTGATCGGGATCGCCACTTCGGACAGCGCCAAGGAGCGCAAAGAACGGGCCCTGGCCGGGGCCGGTATCGGCGCCATCGCCGGCGGCGGCGTGGGCTACTACATGGATGTCCAGGAAGCGAAGCTGCGTCAGAAGCTGGAAGGCTCGGGCGTGTCCGTTACCCGTAACGGCGAGAACATCATTCTCAATATGCCGGGCAACGTGACCTTCGACACCGACAGCACCCAGGTGAAATCCTCGTTCCGTTCGGTGCTGGACTCGGTGTCCGAAGTGCTTAAGGAATACGATTCCACCATGCTACAGATCGCCGGCCACACCGACAGCACCGGCGGCGACCGCTACAACCTGCTGCTTTCCCAGCAGCGTGCCCAGGCGGTGGCCGATGTCCTCAGCGGCTTCAACGTGCAGGCCGTGCGCATGGACGTGGTCGGTTTCGGTGAGACCCAGCCGATCGCGGATAACGGCTCCGCGTCCGGCCGTCAGCAGAACCGCCGCGTGGAACTGACCCTGATTCCTTACAAGGGATAACGTAACGGGTTAGCGCGACCGCCTCAGGCGGTGTTGGCCCGGCGTAATCGCCAGACCAGCACCGCCAGGGGCACCATCAACGCCACCACCAGCATGTACGGAAAACGGTGGTCGAGCGTGTACAACCCGGTACCCACCAAAGGCCCGAGCACGAACCCCAGCGATGGACACGCACTGGCCAGCCCGGCCACCCTGCCCTGCTCCGAACTGTCCACCCGCAGGCTCGCCAGCGACATGATCGCCGGCATGCCGAAACCGATTCCCATCCCCACCAGCATCACCGCCAGGGTCATACCCAGACGGCTGTCGAAGGCCCACAGCACGCCGGCGCCCAGGCCAATGGCCGGTACCGCCAGGGCCAGCAGAACCAGTGCCGGTGCCCGCAGCCACTGCACCACCAGAATCTGACCGGTGAGCGACGTAATCGCGGCCGCCATCATGGCGGTGCCCAGGGCGCCGGCCGCTTCCGTGGGCGACATGTTCAGGGCGTCCTGAAACAGAAAGCCCAGGGTCTGCTGAACCAGGGCGAAGCTCATGAACAGCACTACCCCGGTGATCAACAGGTCGCGGAAACGGCGGTCGCTATAGGCGCGCAGACCGGTGGCCAGCACCGTGCGGCGGCGTTGTACCGGCGGCTCGCCCCGATACGGCGACGGCGGCAGGAAAAACAGAATACACACCGCCATCAAGGCGACCAGCCCGGCCACCAGATAAAGCGGCAACACCAGTGCCACCGCCGCCAGCATGCCACCGATGCCCGGCCCCAGCACGGTACCCAGATTGTTGGCCGCGCCGATGCGCCCCATGCCCCGGGTGCGCGCCTCCGGGGCGGTGATGTCCGCGGTGTAGGCCGCCGCCGACGGGGGCGTGGCGGCCATAATCACCGCCTGGCTCATGCGCGCCGCCACCAGCAGCGCCACCAGCGCGCCACCGCTCACCCAGCCGGCGAGCCCGGCCTGAAACACCAACGCGAACAGCAGTGTGCCGGTGGCATAGCCGCTCAAGCCGATGATCAGAATCGGCCGGCGGCCGTACAACTCACTCAGGTAGCCCCACACCGGGCTGGCGAGCGCAAAGGCCAACGACGAGCAACTGATGATCAGCCCCACCTGAATTTCCGCCAGGCCGGTGGCCCGGCCCAGCGACGGCAGCAACGTGAACACCAGGGTCTGGCCCAGGGCGGTGACGCCCACCGCGGTAAGCAGCAGACTTTGGGTAAAGGTCGAGGACCTGGCAACCGGCGACAATGACAAAGAGGACCTCCTATCAGTCCTCTAATATATCACCTTCGTTGTCCTATCGCCGCCGCTAGTTGTTTTCTTCGGAAAGCAGGAAGTGGGCCCGGGCGATGGTGATCGGCTCTTCGCGACGTTTTTGCCAGGCGCTGATGTGCACGTTGGCGATGCGCCGGCCCAGGCGGGTGATGCGGCATTCGGCGAAGGTGTCGCGGAACAGGCCGGCACGCAGGTAGTCGATGGTGAAATCGATGGTCTTGGGCACCTTGGGTTCACCCATTTCCAGCAGAATGAAGATGATCGCGGCCTGCTCCATGAAACCGGCCACGGCGCCGCCGTGCAGCGCCGGCAAGGTGGGGTTGCCGATATTGTTCTCGTTGCGCGGCAGAATGAAGGTCAGTTCTTCCCCTTGCACCAGCAGTTCGATGCCCAGGAAGCGGGCGTAGGGGACCCGGTCCACCAGGTCCTGGTAATTGGCGTCGCCGTTACGGCAGGCTTCAATCAAGGCTTTCAGTGAATCGGTCATCAGGACACCACCCGCCCATTCTTATCCAGTTTCATGCGTGTGTAGGTGGCCAGGCCGGTGGCCACCGGCTCGCCCTCTTCCTCGCCCTCTTCCCAGGTCGTCAGCCGCACGAAGGTGACGTTGGGCGTGAGGCGGTAGCAACTGGCGTGACAGATCACCGCCTTGCCCGGGGTCGGGGCGTGCAAATGATCGACACGGAAATCAATGGTCGGCGTGATCTCGAAATTGGGGTACAGGCGACAGCTGTTGGCCATGCCGCCGGCCTGATCCATCATCGCGAAGATGGCGCCACCGTGCAGCACGCCGGTGTCCGGGTTGCCGACCAGGTCCTCACGCCAGGGCAGGCGCACACGGACGCCGCTTTCTTCGGCGCTGAGCACTTCCATACCCAGGTTGCGGGAATGGCGCACCGTCTCCAGGGAGCGGTTACAGACGTCCATGCGGGTGTAGGGAAGCTTTGAATTTGTCACGAGGGCCAATGCTCTGTTACTGCGGGCCCGGCAAGATTACCGCCTACCCTTACTCGGGATCAATTGCTATCAGCGGAGCCTCCATGGCACCACGTCCTTCCGTGAAATCATCACTGCGCGCTTTGAGCCATATGGTCGAGCGCCGGCGTCATCCGCGCCGTTTCATTCAGACCGACAAAACGCCCTGGGACGAGATATACCGCAACGGCATCATGGCGTTGCGTCATTACAGCCTGCCGCCGATGGCGAGGATTCCCGTGGGCGACGAAGAAATACCGGTACGGCGGGAGAAACATCGTGTCCCGCTGATCCTGGTGCCGGCGCTGGGCATCCACTGCTGGACCTACGACCTGATGCCCAACCGGTCCATGGTCCGGTATCTGATGGCGCGTGGCCATGACGTCTATTTGATCGACTGGGGCCAGCCGTCCCAGGCGGATCGAGACCTGGACCTGGACACCTACGTGAATCAGTGGTTGCCGCAGGCGGTGGAGCGAGTGCGCGAACACACTGGTTGCGACCAGGTCAATCTGCTCGGCTACTGCATGGGCGGGCTGCTGTGCATGCTGTATCTGGGCAGCCACCCGGAAGCGCCGGTGCGCAGTCTGTCGACCATCGCCAGCCCGGTGAATTTTCATAAAAGCGGACCCTTCGGGAAGATTTTCAGCCTTGCCGCGATCCCCGCCATGCAGGCCCACGACTGGTTCCAGGTGCGTCTGGAGCCACTCGACAGCAAGCTGTTCCATATTCCCGCGCGGCTGCTGTCGCTGGGCTTCAAGATGACCAACCCACCGGGGTTGGTGCAGTCCTATGTGGACTTGCTGCGCAACATGGGCGACCGGGATTATCTCACCGAGTACATGACCATGGGGCAGTGGTTCAACGACATGGTCGATTACCCGGGGGCGGTGGTGCGCGAAGTGATCGAAAAGATGGTGCTCGCCAACAGTCTCGCCGACGGCCGCCTGAGCATTGGCGGACGGCAAGTGGATTTCGGCGCTATCACCCAGGACCTCCTGGCGTTCGGCGGGCGCACCGACCGGATTGTCAGCCTGCGCGCGGCACGCGAAATTCTTAAAGTGGTGGGCAGCCGCGAGAAGCGGTTTGAAGAGGCCCCCGGCGGCCACGCCGGGGTGTTCGCCGGCAGCAAGGCCCCGGGCCAGTGCTGGCGGGTAATCGCCGACTGGCTCGAGGCACGCGCCGACTGAGTCTTACTCAGGCGGACCGATGGTGGGCTTGGCGACCTCGGAGGTGGCCAGGTCCACGGCCTGCTGCAGGCTGCTGGTCATCTGTGAGGTGTAGCGGTACACCAGGAACGGCACCGCTTCCTCGCCGAACTTGAGCATGGAGGAACGGATAAACCCCCATTTTAGGGCCGCCTGCTCCAGGGTTCGGTTCAGATTGCCGTCGCCACGGTGAGCGGCCTGCACCCGTTTCAGCTTGTCCGAGAACGCCGGCACCGCCCGCTCGAAGGCGCCACGATCCTGCTCCGCGCCCTCGTCGTCGTTGGCGGCGATGATCGCCACATAGGACGAGGTCAGGTGCTGAAGCTCACTGATCAGCGCGTACACGTCATCGTAATCACCGCCCGCCGCGCTTTCGAAGCCATTGATGCCCTCGGCCATCGCCGCCGGCAAGTCGTCCAGCCGCCGGGGGTCGCCGGACGCGGTATCGGCCTCGGCGTCACCGGGGGCCGGCAAGGCCTGGCCGGCGGCCATCCGCTGCCACTGGTCGGTGAGATCCTTGACCAGGGCCCGCTCCGCGTCGGACTCGCTGCTGGCACGCAATTCATCCAGCGCTTCAGCCGCCTGCTGGGCCGCTTCGTTGAGTGCTACCCGGTAGGTGTCGTTGCCGTCCATGACCGAATACATGTGGAAGTCCGTGCGCACTTGCCAAAGATGGTGCTCCAGATCTTCCAACTGGGCACGGCTCACGGTGGCGCCCGCGAGCACGGGGGCCGTCAACCCGGTTACCGATAACACCACCGCCAAGGCGCCCCTGGATAGGGTTCGCATAGCCTCTCCTAATTGCGTTTCTTTTTGTTGTCCAGCCCGAGGACAAACGCGGCAAAGATAGTACATAGCGCCGTGTTTTACCAATGCGCAATATTGCGCCGGGCTAGCGCCGCCCGCCGCTGAGCTCCTTATAAAGCGCCTGGTATTCCTGCGTGAGCTTGTGCTTGGGGCTCCAGTTGATCAGCGGCGTGGCGCATTCGTGGGATTCGCGCATGGCGACGCTGGCGGACAGCTTGCTCTCGAGGATCGGCAGGCCCTCTTCCACCAAAGACGCCACCAGCTCCTTGGGCAGCCGCGCGCGCGGCTGGTACTGGTTGACCACGATGCCCTGCACGCGCAGATCCTCGTTGTGGTCTTCGCGGGTCTCCTGGATGTTTTCCAGCAACGAATAAAGCGCTTTGCGGGAAAAAGCGTCGCAATCGAAGGGAATCAACACCCGGTCCGCGGCGATCAACGCGGACAGAGTGTAGAAATTGAACGCCGGCGGCGTGTCCACGTAAATGGCGTCGAATTCCCGCGCCAGACTTTTCAGCAGGCCGCGCAGCTTATAAATCTTGTGCTTGGATTCGAGCAGGTGTTCCACTTCGC
Organism: Alcanivorax sp.; assembly: GCA_041624875.1. Lineage (GTDB taxonomy): Bacteria > Pseudomonadota > Gammaproteobacteria > Pseudomonadales > Alcanivoracaceae > Alloalcanivorax. The sequence goes on along the minus strand of JBFJUC010000019.1, from coordinate 6,304 downwards.
CCAGTTCACCGTCGGAGGGCAGCACGTACAGGTTTTCGAACTTGGTGAGATGCACATAATCGCGGGGCGCTTTTTCCTTGAGCTTGAACGACAGCGTCTGAGCGAAAAAGGTGCCGATGTTGGGGGTCGGCCCCTGCTCCTGCTGATACGCACCCATGCCCAGCAGGTACTGGCTGGCGTTGCATTGTGGGTCCAGGTCCACGACCAGCGTCTTGTTGCCCCGGGCGGCGCTGATCGCCGCCAGATTCACGGTGATGCTGGATTTACCCACACCGCCTTTCTGATTAAACACCACGGTTCGCATGCACGGTTCTCCTTACCTGAATGGCGCAATGATACACAGCGGCTGGAATGGCTCCCAGGCCGCAGCGACGCGAGCGGGTGTCATCCTTCGTCCACAAAAACTGTGGATAACCCCGTTAACAAGCCGTTGAAGAGTGCCGGCGGCGCCGACGTCATGCCGCCTGCGGCGGATTGATCGTTCCCTGGCCAGCGCCGGGTAAATGCGCGGCAAAAAGACATTTACCCCCCTTGTTCCCCTTCCCCGTTTGTGGCCAGTATAGATATACATCATGTTTACCACGGAGTGATCCATGAGCGCCGCGACCCCTTTTGCCCCGGTTCCGACAGGCAGCCCCTTGAAAGCCGTGCCCGGTGACCCGGGCTGGCCACTGGTCGGCCATACTCTGACCAGTATGCGTGATCCGGTGGGCCTGATGCGACAGCGCTACGACCGCTACGGCCCGGTGTCCTGGACCCGGTTGTTCGGCCTGCGGGTGGTGCAGATGTTGGGGCCGGATGCCAATCAGTTCGTGCTGATGAACAAAGGCGACCTGTTTTCCAACCACGGCGGCTGGGATTTCTTTATCGGGCCCTTTTTTCATCGCGGCATCATGCTGCTGGATTTCGAGGAGCACCGCTGGCACCGGCGCATCATGCAGCAGGCGTTCACCAAGGGGGCGCTGCGCGGCTATCTGGACCGTATGGGGCCGCGCATCAGCGCCGGCCTGGCAACCTGGCCGGACGGCGGCATCCAGGTGCTGCCCCGGGTCAAGCGGCTGACCCTGGATCTGGCCACCGACGTGTTCATGGGCCAGGCGCTGGGCCCGCGCTCCGAGCAGGTCAACCGGGCGTTCGTGGACACGGTGCGCGCTGGAACCGCCCTGCTGCGTTTCCCGGTGCCCGGTCTGCGCTGGTCCAAGGGCCTGCGCGGGCGCCGGGTGCTCGAGCAACTGTTCCGCGACGAGATCCCGGTGAAACGCGGCCAGGAGGACAATGACCTGTTCAGCGCGCTTTGCCACGCCACCACCGAGGACGGCGACCGCTTCTCCGACGACGATGTGGTCAACCACATGATCTTCCTGATGATGGCGGCCCACGACACCACCACCATCACCCTCTCCAACCTGTTTTACCACCTGGCCCGCTCGCCGGAATGGCAGGAGCGCCTGCGCCAGGAAAGCCGGGCGCTGGGTAAAACCCAGTTGGAGTACGAGGACCTGGAAAAGCTGCCGGGCATCGGCCTGGCGATGAAGGAAGCGCTGCGCCTGTGCGCCCCGGTGCCGTCGCTGCCCCGGCGCACGGTGCGCGATGTGGAGTACGAAGGCTTCCACATTCCCAAAGGCAGCTTTATCACCGTGGCGCCCTACTTCACCCATTATATGGAGGAGTACTGGCCGGACGCCGAGCGCTTCGATCCGGAGCGTTTCAGCGACACGCGCCGCGAGGATAAAGTGCATCCTTATGCCTGGGTGCCCTTTGGCGGCGGTGCGCACAAGTGCATTGGCCTGCACTTCGCCGACATGCAGGTGAAGGCGATCCTCCACCAGGTATTGTTGACGTACCGCTGGCGAGTGCCGACGGACTATGTGATGCCGGTGGACACCACCAGTCTGCCGGTGCCGAAGGACGGCCTGCCGGTGACCCTGGAACGGCTGTAACCCGTCCTGCGGCAGGCGCCCCCGTGACCGGAATCAGCCGCTGACGGTCTCGCCGTCACGCAAGGTGACCAGCTCTTCAGCCGAGGTCGGGTGGATGCCCACAGTGGCGTCGAAATCGGCCTTGGTGGCGCCCATGCGCACCGCCACGGCGAACCCCTGGGTAATCTCAGCGGATTCTTCGCCGGCCATGTGCAGGCCCACCACCCGGTCGCTGGCGTCGTCGACGATCAGCTTCATCATGGATTTCTCCTGGATGTCGCTGAGCGTATAGCGCATCGGCCGGAACTGGCTTTTGTAGACCCGGATGGTGCCGTACTCCGCCAGCGCTTCCTCCTGACTCAGCCCCACGGTGCCGATATTGGGATGACAGAACACGGCGGTGGGCACGTCACGGTAATCCAGCGGCGCCTTGGGCTTGTGCTCGCCGAACAAATGGGCCGCCAGCCACATGCCTTCGGCCAGCGCCACCGGCGTCAATTGCAAACGGTCGGTGACGTCGCCCAGGGCGTAGATGTTCGGTTCGCTGGTCTGGAAGGCATCGTCGACAATGACCGCGCCGTTGTCGCGAGTCTCGACCGCCATACCGTCGGCGAACAGGCCATCCAGCTTGGGCACCCGGCCGGTGGCGTAGAACACCTCGTCCACCACCAGGCTGTCGCCGTTCAACAGACGCAGGGTTTTCTCACCGCCGGCCTCGCCCTCGATGGCGCTGACGTCGGTGTTCACATGGATATGGATGCCGGCCGCGGCCATGCGCTCGGCAACGAACTCACGGATTTCACCGTCGAAGCCGCGCAGGATCAGATCACGGCGGTACAACTGGTGCACCTCCACGCCCAGGCCGTTAAGAATGGACGCGAATTCGCAAGCGATATAGCCACCGCCGACCACGGCGACGCGCTCCGGCAACGTCTCCAGATAGAACAAATCGTCGGAGATCCGTACCAGGTCGTCGCCGGGCAATTCCGGCACATGGGGCTTGCCGCCGGTGGCGATCAGAATGTTCTTACACTCTAAAACGCGATCGCCGTCCACGGACACCCGCCCGGGCCCTTCGATACGACCGTGGCCCTCGAAAACGGTCACGCCGGCGTTATCCAGAATGCGGTTGTAGATGCCATTGAGACGCTCGATCTCACGGGTTTTGTTATCACGGAGGGTGTTCCAGTCGAAGCGCCAACCGTCCAGTTGATAGCCGTAACTGGCGGCCAGCTCGAACTCTTCCGGGAAGCCGGCACCATAGGCGAACAGTTTCTTGGGCACACAGCCCACGTTGACGCAGGTGCCGCCGAAGAACCGTTCCTCGATAATCGCCACCCGGGCGCCGTGGCCGGACGCCATACGCGCGGCACGCACCCCGCCGGAACCGGCACCGATAACCACCAGATCGAATTCGTCAGACAAAACACTCTCCTTATTCGTAGACCGCTTCGGAATGGACGCTATTGTGGCGGTCGCCCGGTGAAGAACAAGGCCAGGCGGTTAATCACCCTGATAGCGTGCCCTTATGCCGCCGCGCCGGCGGCCTCAGGCACCGACGCGGAAGCGGGCGAACGGCGCGTGCAGGCTGGGCCGCCCCTGGCGCAAATAAAGCCCCGGCTCAATCGGCGGCCACAGCTCTTCCAGGGGCATGGAGTCGCCGTTCGCGTTGACCATGCGCGCGTGATGGCGGCGCAGCTGACGCGGCTCGCCCACCCCGCAGGCGTGGGCAATGGTTTCCACTTCCTTGACCAGATTGGCATGAAAATGGGCCACCCGGGCGCCTTTCTCGCTGGGCACCAGGCCGCGCTGCAGGCGCGGGTTATGGGTGGTGACACCGGTGGGACAGGTGTTGCGGTTGCACTGCATCGCCTGGATGCAGCCCAATGCGAACATATAGCCGCGCGCGGAGACGCAGAAATCGGCGCCCATGGCGATCGCCCAGGCGACCATGGACGGCGTGATCAGTTTGCCCGAGGCAATGATGCGAATTCGGTCCTGCAGCGCGAAACCGTCGCGTAGGTCCACCACCAACGGCAGCGACTCGGCCAGATTCAGCCCCACATCATCCATTAGCGACATGGGCGCGGCGCCGGTGCCGCCGTCGCCGCTGTCCACGGTGATGAAATCCGGCGCGCTTTCCAGGCCACGCTCGTGGATCTCCATGAACAGCTCTTCCAGCCATTGCCAGGAGCCGATCACGGTCTTGATGCCGGTGGGTTTGCCGGTGACCCGGCGTACCCGCTCGATCATGTCCAGCAAATCGCCGGCGCTGCGTACACCGGGCTGGCCGTTGGGGCTGACCGATGCCTGGCCCACCGGAATGCCACGAATGCGGGCGATATCCGTGGTGACTTTTTCCGCCGGCAGAATGCCACCCTTGCCCGGCTTCGCCCCCTGGCTGAGCTTGATCTCGAACATCTTCACCGGCTGCAGGCGGGCTACCTCCTGCAGCTTTTCATCGCTCAGGTTGCCTTCCTCGTCACGCACGCCGTAATAGGCGGTGCCGATCTGGAACACCAGATCGCAATGCCCCTCCAGGTGCATTTCGGTGAGCCCGCCCTCGCCGGTATTCAGCCAGCAACCGGCATGACCGGCGCCCCGGGACAGCGCGCGCACGGCGGGAGTGGACAGCGCACCGAAACTCATCGCCGACACGTTATGGAAGCTGCGCGCCACGAACGGCTGGTCGGCATGGGGGCCGATCATCAACGGCAGGGTCTCGGCGGCGTCCTTTTCCAGGGTCGGATACGGGGTGTTAAGAAAGACGATGCGACCGGCGGCGTTCTGCTTGGTGGTCCCGAAGGCCACCGTGTTGCTCAGATCCTTGGCGGCGCGGTACACCCAGCTGCGCTGGGCGCGGTTGAACGGCAGTTCCTCGCGATCCATGGCGAAGAAGTACTGGCGGAAAAACTCACCGATATGCTCAAAAAAGTAACGAAAACGACCGATCAGAGGGTAATTGCGTCGAATCGCGTGGGCTTTCTGGAAATAACGGTCCTGTACCCACAGGACCATGGCCGCCACGGTCACCAGGAACACCATCAACAGCAGGCCCAAGGCCAGCCAGGTGGTCAGCAGATTGACCCAGGCATGCAACTGCTCGGAGAGCATAGGACCTCCTCTAATCGCCCGAAGCCATGCTATCACCATAACGCGGCCCCGCCATCCGCGATCACCGCCGAAAATGGGCGCCTGATGCGAAAAGATGAGAACCGGGACCTATAATCAGGACCGAAAACCTAGCCCGACCGCTAATACTGTGGTATCAATTTCCATTGGAATCGGGATGTAAAATCAGCAAGAGACAAAACAATGAAATTAACGGGGGTCTGCGGCCTCGTATTGGCACTGGGGGTGTCAATGCCGGCCGTCGCGGAAAACATCTACACCTACCGTGGCCACGGTGGCGAAATCCTGTTCACGGACAAGCCTCGCGCCAAGGTCGATGCCAGCTATACGCTGCTCTCCGTGCGCAAGGGCTGGACCTACACCGCCACCGCCCTGACCGCCGCCCGGCGTGACCGCTACGACACCGTGATCGAACGCGCTGCCGGCGATTTCGGCGTCGAGGCGGCCCTGGTGAAAGCGGTGATCCACGCCGAATCCCTGTTCGACCGCACCGCCGTCTCCCGGGTCGGCGCCCAGGGGCTGATGCAACTGATGCCCAGCACCGCCCGCTATCTGGACGTGGCGGACCCGTTCGATGCCAGCGCCAACATCCACGGCGGCACCCGTTTCCTCGCCTATCTGCAGAACAAATTCAGCACCCTGGATCAGGTTCTGGCGGCCTATAACGCCGGCGAGGGCAATGTGCGGCGTTACGGCGGCATCCCACCGTTTCCGGAAACCCAGGCGTACGTGAAGAAGGTCAAGGAGCTGCGGCTGCGCTACCAGCTGCAACTGTCCAAGGACGACGCGGTCGCCGTCCGCTAGAGGTCGCTGACCCCGATCCAGGGGCCGTCGTAATCAATGCGGTAGCGTTTCAGGCAATAGCCCTGGGTACCACGGCACTGGCCACTACGCAGGGAAAACTCCAGGCCGTGACCGGGGCAGCGCAGCACCTCGCCGCGCACCGACGCTCTCTCCAAGGGAAATTCCCCGTGCGGGCAGCGGCGTTGCACCAGCCAGGTGTCGCCGTCCTCATGAATCAACAGCAATTCCTCGCGGCCGATTTGCACCGGCAGCCGCAGCCCGTCATACAGGTCCAGCGTGCGGATAAGGCGATGGAACATGGCGCGCTCTCCTCCCCCCCTGAGATGACGCCAACCTTAGCATGCGATCATGGGATCGTCCCGGTCGGTGGTTTCTCTCCAGAGAGCCCGCACCGGGATCGGGTGGGCCCGTCCAGGACACGCCACGAGTACGTCCATGTAGGCTCGGCG
>JBFJUC010000018.1:0-18033 GCA_041624875.1 Alcanivorax sp. | reverse complement strand
CCGCCAGATCCTGGCGCAGGGATTCAACGGGTTGGTACGCATTCATCGGTTTCTCTCCTGTCGGTTCCGTCGCTGGGCGCTCAGGGTGCGCCTTGGCACGATTCCTTCATTCAATATACATGCCAGCCTGTATATATAATTCCGGATCCGCAGCCTTGCCGGCGTGTCCGATCCGGTGAGCGAGGAGAGAAAGAGTGCTTCAGGAACAAGGGTTTAGCCGGGAGATCCAGCTGGGTGATCTGCCGCTCAAGAAAGGCGGCATATTGCGTGATGCTGTTCTTACCGGATACCAGATCGGGGAGTTGAACGCGCGCCGGGACAACCTGGTGATCGTGCCGTGTTATTACGGTGGCACTTATGAGGGCAGCCTGCCCCTTGTTGGTGCGGGCGGCCCCCTGGCCGGCGGCGACTACTGCGTGGTGTTGTTCGACATGTTCGGCAATGGCCGCGCGTCTTCGCCCAGTCGCTGCCACCCGTCGCAGGCGGCCCATCGTTTTCCACGAATAACACTCGACGACAATGTCGAGGCGCAACGCCGTGCGCTGAGCACCTGGTTCGGAGAGGTCGACATCGCCCTCGCCACCGGCTGGTCCATGGGCGGCATGCAGGCCTACCTTTGGGCGGCGCTTTATCCGCGAAAGGTGCAGCGCCTGTTGCCGGTCTGCGCCACCGCCCGTTGCTGGCCACACAATCGGGTCTTTCTGGACGGCGTGCGCAGTGCCTTGCTGGCGGACCCGGTGTATCGCGGTGGTGCCTATCAACAGGTCCCGCACGCTGGGCTCAAAGCATTCGCCCGGGTTTACGCCGGCTGGGCGTACAGTCAGGCGTTCTTTCGCCGTGGCCTCTACCGGGATCTGGGGTTCGCCGACATCGAGGCGTTGTTGCGCTTCTGGGAGCAGGACCATCTCGCCCAGGACGCCAACGACCTGCTTGCGGTACTTGGGGCCTGGGAAAGCGCGGACCCCGGCGACAACGTGCTGTATCGGCGCGATTACCGGGCGGCCCTGGCCGCGATCACCGCACGCACGGTGGTGATGCCGTGCCGCACGGATCTCTATTTCACTGTGCAGGACGCTCGCTTTGAAGCGTCATTGATTGCTGGCGCCCGGCTGGCGGTCCTCGATTCCGATTACGGTCATACTGCCGGTGCCCCCGGCCGCGAGCCGGGCGCCACTAAGCAATGGTGGCGCGTCATGGAGGACCTGCTGGCGACGCCCTGAGCTGTTAGAATGGCTCCATTAATTGCACTGTGTTGGGATAAGGGGACAATCATGGGCGCCTCAAAGGGAAAGCAGTCCACGGAGAAGACAAAAGGGTCAGCGACGAGCGGAACGCGCTTGGAACTCACTCTGGCCGCGGAAAAGGTGTTTGCTCTGAACGGCCTGCGTGGCGCGACATTACGCCAAATCAGGGAAGAGGCGGGGCAGAAAAACGAATCGGTGATTCATTATCACTTCGGCTCCCGGGACGCGATCATCGAATCGGTTCTGCATCTGCGTTCCAAGCCCATGGACGAAGCCCGAATGGTCATGTTGGAGCGAATTCTCGCCGAAAATAATGGTGTGCCGTTATCCTCCCGCCAGGTTGCCTGCTGTTGCATTCTTCCTCTGGCGCATTACTTGCTCGACACCGAGCAGGCGCCGGGTTACTACATGCGCTTTCTGGTGCAGTTGCGGGTGGACCGCTCCGCTTGGCGGCAATTCAGTGGTCTCCATGATCGGGGGCTGAACGAGTGCATCAAGGCGCTGCGGGAAGCCAAGCCCTACATGCCCACGGGGGTTCTTGATCAGCGTTTTGTCAGCATGATGTACATGCATTTGAATGGTATGGCCGCCATAGAACAGATTCAGGGCGAGAAGCCGGAAAGCTTCCGGCCCGACGAAGCCTGGATTCGGATCGAGGATCTGATCACCACCGTCGCCGCGTTCATGGACGCGCCGCTTTCCCCGGAAACCGTATCGGCGATACAGGCCGCCGCCGCCAGCCGTTCCCTACCCGCTTACACCGATGTGGCGCTGCAGCGTGAACAGGGCGAGGAAGACTGGCCGCTGCGGAACTGATCAGGAACCGATGCCGACGCGCCTGCCGTCGTAAAGGCTTTGCTCGTCTTCGCCAATGGCGCGCAGTGATGCATTGGCGGCATCGGTGAAGATGCCTTTCGCCATCAGTGAGGTTTCTTCCTTGGCGCGGGCCCGGTTCACCGCCGCGCGAACCTGATTGGCCAGCACGTGTTCGGGATCCGCGTCCACCGCGAACTGGCACAGGTGGCCGGCAACGCGCAGCTCCCCCTGTTCGAAATGACGTTGCGCCGCTTCGGCCAGCGCATCGGCGCCGCCGGCGAGGTCGCGCACCGCACGTCCCAGGTCTTGTGGGTGGGCCGGCTTCAGGTGGGCGGGGTTGCCGTCGTACCAGCCGCCGTACAGGCGCCAAACATTGCGCACCAGAAACTCAGGATCGTCATAGGTGGGCTGCAGATAGGGCTTGTCGAGCATCCCTTCCGGCAGTTGCATATCGCGGACAATGTCAGCCAGTTTGTGCCCCTGATTCATGCCTTCCAGGGTTTGCTGGTGGATCGTTTCCAGGAACGAGGCGGTATCGCCCAAGAGCGTGGCGACGCGCTCTTCGCCGAACACCGCGGGGCCGTGCCCGGGCACCAGCACCGCCGGTTTTTTCGCCGCCATGGCGCGCAGCGCCCGCGCCCATTCCGCGGCGAAGCGTTGCACTTTCTGCGGGTTGCCGGCGTTCGGTGCCGCCCAAATAATGAAATCACCAGTGACCACGGTGCGTGCGTCGGCGATCCAGGTCCAGGTGTGGTCGTCGGTTTCTCCCATGCCGTGGTGCAGGGTCAGTTGCCGGCCGCCGCGCTCCAGGATCATCTCTTCTTCATAGAACGTGTCCGGGTAGCGATACTCTTCGGGCCATTTAAAGCCGGCGACCTTGAACTGGCGGCCGTTGATGTGTGCGTTCCAGTCGGCGCTGTCTCGATAGCGCTGGAAGCGGCGGCGGATATTGGCCTGGCCGATGACTTCCGGTTTATCCAATCCGGCCTGTTCCGCCTCGGCATCGAACAGCGGCGTTCCGAAAGCGTGGTCGACGTGACCATGGGTATAGATCACGGCGCGGATCGGCTTTTGTGACCAATCACGGATCGCCTGGTGAATGTTGCCGGCGGTATGTCGGCTGCCGCTGTCGATCACGATCAGTCCGTCGGTGGTATCCACCACGGTGACATTGCCCACCACCCCGCGTGAGGCGATATAGGCCAGGCCGTCATCAATGGGAATCAACTGGCTGCCCTGCAGGTGACGGTTCCAGTCCCGGCCGAAATTAAAGCGCTCCCAGCAGGCATCGCCGATGGCGCGAAGGTCGTTCTCGGTCACTTTTTGCTCTCCCTTTTTTCTCGCGTGGACGGTTATACGAATGTGTCATTCCCAATAAAACTAATGATTAACAATTAAAAAAGATAGATGAAAAGCGAGGATTGTTGGTTTTTTGACCGATTGCCCGTCGTTATTTTGGGGTCTGAAGAGGGGGAATTTGACGCCAATCCGAGTGATTGGCTGCGCGGAAACAGGCTGTTTACAGTCGTGCTCGTTCATCTTTATTTCGGCATAAACGCGGTATAAAAGGCGAAGATAAAGGGTTTTGGGGTCCGGCTGTGACATGTTGACAGCTGTTGGCGCGGACTTCTGATGCTGGGCAAAAATATGCCTATGGCATCGTGCTGGCCGAGCGTTGGCAGGGAGGCATAATGAGCAGCAAGTAATTGACAGACATTAAAAGCGCATGATCAGATAAGGCGGACAACAACACAAAAACGGTCTTAATAGATCGCAGGAGGAGAGTGTGTTCGCCTTTTCCATACGGCAACTTGGCATGGCCGTGGGCCTGGTGCTCGCGTGTGTGACCATCTACACGTCCCTATTCGGGATTTTTGATCCGAGTTATCAGCGCCCTCTGACATTCGCGGCGTGTATCGTCGCGGCGGTATGCGTGAAGCCACTGGTGGCGATCTATCCTCTGTCGAATCGAGGTGCTCGCGGGCTGCTTTGGGTTGTCGATGCGCTGTTGGTGGCGATGATCCTATTGGCCATCCAGCGCTTCGTGGCCTCGGCGGACGGCATGCAGAACATGCTGGTGGATTACAGCCGCACCGATCAGTTCATCGCGTTGGGTGGTTTGATCGCGCTGATCGAACTGACGCGCCGTGAGTTCGGGCTGGGCCTGTCTCTGTTCGCCGCCGTGACTCTGGTGTACTGCCTGTTCGGTGAGGTACTGCCTGGCGGTCTGCGCCACGCCGGCTTCTCCCTGGATCAGGTGATGCAGGGCATGTGGTACGGCTTCACCGGGGTATTCGGCACCCCGGTGGCGGTGATGATCGAGCTGCTGTTCATCTACATCGTATTTGGCGTCATTCTTGAGGCCACCGGCGCCGGTCCGGCGCTGGTGCGTATGGCGATTCGGGTGACCGGCTGGCTGCCCGGCGGGCCCGCCCACGCCGCCATTCTCGCCAGCATGCTGTTCGGCACTATGTCTGGCAGTGTCGCCGCCAACGTCGCCGGCACCGGGGCGTTCACGATTCCAATGATTAAACGGCGGGGCTTCAGCCCGGCCTTCGCCGGCGCGGTGGAAGCCGCCGCGTCCACTGGCGGGCAGGTGATTCCCCCGGTGATGGGCGCCGCCGCCTTCATGATGGCGCAGCTCACCGGCACCCCCTACCTGCTGATCTGCGTGGCGGCGCTGTTGCCCGCTTTCTTCTATGTCGCGGCACTGTTCTGCGCGGTGTTCTATGAAGCGCGCCGCCAGGGCATCAAACCCACCCCGTCCGATGAACTGCCGGTGCTCACCCGGCAGGACTGGGTGCTGTCGCTGATGTTCGTGGCGCCGGTGGTGACTGTGATCGCGGTGTTGGCCAGCGGCCGTTCGCCGGCCATGGCCGGGGTTTGGGCGGTGATCGCGGCGGTTGCTTTCGGCTTCCTTAATCCGGAGATGCGCCGCCGTCCACAGGCGTTGCTCACGGCGTTGGCGCGCGGTGGTATTTCCGGTTCGCGGATCATGATCGCGGTGGGCGCCATCGGCATCGTGATCGCGGGTATGGATCTCACCGGGCTGGGCCTGAGCTTCGCGCAATCGGTGGCGGCGCTGGGCGAACAAAGTCTGTTTATCAGTTTGCTGCTTACCGCTCTGGGCTGTCTGATTTTGGGCATGGGCATGCCCACCTTGCCGGCGTACCTGATCATCGTTCTGGTGATGGGCCCGGCGTTGGCCAGTTTCGATGTGCCGATCGTCGCCGCTCACCTGTTCGTTCTCTACTTCGGCGTGCTGTCCGCGGTCACCCCGCCGGTGGCGATTGCCGCCTTTGCCGCCGCGCCGTTGGCGGAAGCCAACCCGGTGAAAGTGAGCCTGGTTTCCATGCGATTGACCATGGTCGGTTTCGTGGTGCCGTTCCTGTTTGTCTTCAATCCCTCCTTGCTGTTGATCGGCGACCACCTCGAATGGGGGGCGCTGGTTTGGGGCGTGGCACGGATTGTTCTGGTGATCTGGGCATTGACCACCGCGTTCGCCGGTTTTGGATCGGTGCGCTTAAGCAAGGCGGCTCGGGTACTGCGTTTCGTTATCGCCGGTTTGCTGGTGATGAAAGGCAACAGCCTGGAGCTGATCGGTTTCGCGCTGGCGTTGCTGACCCTGGGCGCGAGCTATTTGACGCCGCTGACACGGCGCTGGACCGGCGCCGTCGCGGGCAATTCCTCAAGCAAATAAAAAAACGAATCTCGGGAGAGTGACATGAGATATCCGACAAGATCAGTACGAACGCGTAATGCTTTCAAGAATATGGCCTGCCTGTTGATGCTGCTGGCCGGCATGGGAGTGGCGGGTAACGTCGCCGCGGAAACCAATGTTCGGATGCACACCACTAACGCCGGCTCTTCGCCGTACGTGTTCGCGGTGACGTTGCAATCCGTACTGCAAAAAAACCTTCCGGTGGACATCAACCTGACTGCCGGTATGTCATCAACCCGTTCGACCCTGGATGCCTCCAAAGGCCAGGTCGACTTTTTCCTTTCCAGCCCCTCCATCAATCACTTCATGAGCACCGGCACCGCGATGTTCGCGAACATGGAGCGGGCGCCGGAGTTGTACAAGAACGTCCGCCAGGTCATGAACTTCCCGTTGGGCCCGTACCACATCATGGCGCACGCGGATTCCGGCATTACTTCGCTCAAGCAGATTAAGGGCAAGCGAGTGTTCATCGGCCCGCCTGGCGGCGCGGCGACCCTGGTGGCCATGTCGATCATCGAAGGCGCTACCGGCTTTAAGGCAGGCCGCGATTACGAGATGGCGAAGCTGGATTGGAGCTCAGGCAATCAGGCCTTTCAGGATGGCCAGGTGGATCTGTTCATCGGCCCCACCGAGATGCCTTCCGCCTCCGTCGAACAGCAGGTTTTGCTTCAGGAAGTGCGTTTCCTCGGCATTCCCGAAGAAGCCATGGATACCGAGGCGATGAAATCGGTGATGTCGTTGCCGGGCCGAACCATCATGCAGATCCCGCCGGACATGTACGGCGAGAATCAAGTCAACACCGAACCGGTTAATACCGTTGGTACCTGGGTCGGTTTGGGCACTCATAAAGATGTGGATGAAGAGCTGGTTTATCAGGTCACCAAAACGATTTTCGAGAACCTCGACGCCTTCCACAACGCCGCCAAGTTCATGGAAACCATCAACGAAGATAACGCGCTTCGCCAGATGAACGGCAAGCTGCACCCGGGCGCATTGCGCTACTACCGGGAAAGCGGCTTTGACGTACCGGAAAGCGCGATCCCACCGGAGGCTAAGTAATGGGTGTGTTGACGACCCCCGAGCTCACTATCGATTCACTGGACCCTTTGTTTAAACCGCGCTCCGTGGCGGTAATCGGTGCGTCTTCGACGCCCACCAAGATTGGCGGGCTGCCGATTGCCTTCCTGCTCGCTCAGGGGTTCGCCGGCGAGATCTATCCGATCAATCCGAAGGCCTCGGAGATCCAGGGTTTGGCGGCGTACCCGGCGATTGGTGATGTGGCCGGCCGGGTTGATCTCGCCATCGTGGCGGTGCCCGCCGCGATGGCGCCGACGGCGGTGGACGATGCTATCGCCGCCGGCGTTAGCGGCATCGTGTTGTTCTCTTCCGGCTTCGCTGAAATCAGCGACGAGGGCGCGCAAGCCCAGGCCGCGTTGGTGGAACGGGCCCGCCAAGCCGGGGTTCGCGTTCTCGGACCTAACTGCCTTGGTTTCATGAATCTGGCGGACAAGGTGTTCGCGACTTTCTCTCCGGTGGTTGGCCAAGGGGTGACGAAGCCCGGTCGTATCGGCTTGGTCAGTCAAAGCGGTGCCTACGGCGCCTATGCCTTTACCCTGGCGCGCGAGCGCGGTCTGGGCCTCAGCTACTGGATCACCACCGGTAACGAAGGCGGCGTCGATTTCGCCGACTGTGTCGCCTGGCTGGCGAAAGACCCGGATACCGACGTCATTCTCGGTTACATGGAAGGGTGTCGCGACGGTCGCAAACTGGAGCGCGCGCTGGCCGCCGCCCGCGACGCGGGTAAGCCGGTAGTGATCACCAAAGTCGGGCGCACCGAGATCGGTGCCCAGGCGGCGGCGTCCCATACCGCCGCTTTGGCGGGTGAGGACGCGGTGTTCGACGCGGTCTTCCGCCAGTACGGCGTTTACCGGGCGCATTCCATCGAGGAGTTCTTCGATATCGGTTACGCGGTATCGGTGGCCGGCCTGCCCAAGGGCAATGAGCTGGGTGTGTTCACCGTGTCCGGCGGCGCCGGCGTGTTGATCGCCGATGCCGCCGACGATGTGGGCCTGACCCTGCCCGCGTTGGCTGATAAAGGCCAACGCCGCATTCGCGAGTTGGTGCCGTTCGCGGCGCCGCGCAACCCGGTCGACATCACCGGACAGATCACCAATGACATGAGCCTGTTCGAAACCAGCCTGGACATCATGCTCGAAGACGGTGATTACCGGATGATGCTGGCCTTCCTTGCCGCCGCCGGTGGTGGGCCCATGGGCGAAGAAATCGTTCGTCAGATTGTGGCGGTCCGAGACCGTTACCCGGACCGTCTGTTCTGCGCGGTGTCGGTATTCAAGCCGGAGGTTCGCCGTCTGCTGGAAGAGAACGGTTGTCTGGCTTTCCAGGACCCGAGCCGCGCGGTGCGCGCGCTGGCCGCCCTGGCCGGGTTTGCCGAGGGCTTTGCCGGCGCCCCCCGAGGGCAGGTTAACGGCGCCAAGGGGCAACCGATCCGGCTGGCGGCGAAAACCCATTCGGAAGCGGACAGCTTCGCGCTGTTGGGGCAGGCCGGTGTGTCGGTGCCGCAGCACCGTTTGGTGACCTCCGCGGAGGAAGCGGCCGCCGCCGTCGAGGCGTTCGAGGGGCCCTTGGTGGCAAAAATCGCTTCGGCGGACATCGGTCACAAGTCTGATATCGGTGGCGTGCGCCTTAACTTGGAAGGGGCTGATGCGGTGGCCCAGGCGTACACGGCGATCACCGCCGCCGCCGCTGAAAGCTGTCCCCTGGCACGGCTGGACGGTGTCCTGCTGTCGCCCATGGAAGGCGAGGGCGTGGAGTGCATTGTCGGCGTGCAACGCGACCCCGCGTTTGGCCCGGTGATGATGCTCGGTTTGGGCGGCGTCTTCGTCGAAGTGCTGGGCGATGTGAGCTTCCGCACCGCGCCGCTGACCGCCGCCATGGCCATGGACATGATCAACGAGCTGCGCGGTCGTGATCTGCTGTTTGGTGCCCGTGGCCGGCCACGGGCCGATGTCGCGGCCCTGGCGGATCTGATGGTGCGTGTCTCCGAGTTTGCCGTCGCCGCCGGCGACGATCTGGAAAGTCTTGATATCAACCCGGTACTGGTACGCCCCGAGGGTCGGGGCGCGGTAGCGCTGGATGCCTTAGTGATTGGCCGTGCCGACGGCCGTGAAGTAACTGAAGAGGAAACCGTATGAGTAACGACTACCCGGCTGTCGATCCGGCCGAGCTGCGAGACCTGGCCAAGCGGGCCTACCTGTACACCGTGCCGCTGGTGATTATGGAGATGACCCGACAATGGCGGCTTCGTCACGGCGCCAACGTGTTCAACCATGCGCGCAAGCTGCTCAATCACCGTAGTCGTTGGGTGACGACACCGAACAACGACACGCTTTATTCGGACGCCTGGCTGGATCTGTCCCGCGGGCCGATCACGATCACCGTGCCGGCCACCGGTGAACGCTATTTCTCGCTCGCGTTCATGGATATGTACACCAATAACTTCGCGATTCTCGGTACACGGACCACCGGCGGCGATGGTGGCAAGTACACCATTGTCGGCCCGGATCATGCGATCCCGGACGATGCCGGCGACGTGGTCCGCGCGCCCACGCCACGGGTTTGGGCACTGGCGCGCGTACTGGTGGATGGTCCGGACGATCTGGCCGACGCCTGCGCGGTGCAGGACGGTCTCTTTATTAATGCGGACGCTGCGTCCCAGGACGTCACGCCGGAAGAGCCGGTACTGCGTGATGCGCCCTGGCGGGAGTACCTGGCCGCCGCCAACACGCTGCTGCGCAGAGAGGCGCCGCCGGTCACCGACCAAGGTGTCCTGCGCCAGATCGCGCCCCTGGGTATCGGACCTGATCAGAATTTCGACGCTGATCGCTTTGACGCCGAGCAGGCGCGCGCCATCGAAGAAGGCGTGGAAGCGGCGAAGGACTTTCTGGTGACCGTGCAAGGCTCCCGTGGCGCCGTCACCGAAGGTTGGACCTACCCGAACGCTCGTACGGGTGATTTCGGCCAGGATTATCTGCTGCGCGCCGTCATCGCTGTCGGTGGTCTCGGTGCCTTGCCGGTGGAAGAAGCCATGTACATGCGCGCTGACGGCGATCAGGAGCGCGGGCTTTTTGACGGCAAGAGTAACTATCAACTGCATTTCCCCGCCGGTGAAATGCCGCCGCTTAACTCGTTCTGGTCACTGAGTCTTTACGAAGCGATGGACGACGGTCAGTTCTTCTTCGCCGATACGCCCCTGCGCCGCTATGCCTTGGGCGACCGGTCTCCGGGTCTCACCTGGAACGACGACGGCTCGTTGGATATCTGGATCGGTGCCGATAACCCCGGCGCAGAACGGGAAAACAACTGGTTGCCGTCCCCCGCTACTCCCTTCGCTCTGGTGTTCCGCGGCTACATGCCGAAATCGGCGCTGCGAGGCGGCCGTTACCGGCTGCCGAAGGTGCAACGCGCGGGTTGAATCGCGTTGTCGAAAGGAGACTTCAGATGACAGAACAAAAGGAAAAAGACCAACCAGAAATCGTTAGTGATTTCCTGTTGGCGCAAAAGGAATCCGTGCCGGTAGCGGAAGGCATCTATCTGGTTGGGGGTCAGGGTAACAGCGTGCTGGTGGAAACCGAGCGCGGCCTGATCCTCACGGATAGCGGCCCTGGCGGCAAAGTGACGCGCGCCATGCTGGAGCAAGTTCGCGCGCTGTCCGATAAACCGTTGCTGGCCATCGTCTACAGCCACGGCCACGTGGGTTACAACCACGGTGTGCATTACTGGCTGGAAGAAGCGCGGCGTCGCGGTGATCCTGAGCCGCAGCGCATCGCTCAGGCGCGCCTGTCGCGGCGTTATCGCCGCTATCAGGAAACCTGGGGTCTGCAAGCTCACCTCAACGGTATTCAGTTCAGCGCGAGCATGCCTGAGAAGCCGCCGGAGAAATGGTTCAACTTTCCTACTGTCGAGTTCGATGAGCGGCATGTTATCGACGGCGGTGATCGCCGCGTGGAAGTGCTGGCGGCGCCGTCGGAAACCGATGACGCCATGGCGTTGTGGATTCCCGAAAGTAAAGTGCTTTACGCCGGGCCGGCGTTTATCAAATCGATTCCCAACATCGGCACACCGTTACGTTCCCTGCGTGATCCGGTG
The DNA here is from genome assembly GCA_041624875.1 of Alcanivorax sp. Classification (GTDB taxonomy): domain Bacteria; phylum Pseudomonadota; class Gammaproteobacteria; order Pseudomonadales; family Alcanivoracaceae; genus Alloalcanivorax. The sequence continues at coordinate 7,086 of JBFJUC010000018.1, read as the reverse complement.
CGCTGGGCCGACACCATGGAACGGTTGATGGCGCTGGAGCCGGAAATACTGATCCCCGAGTTCGGTAAGCCGGTCAATGGCGCTGAATCCGTTCGCGAGGCGATGCAGCTTACCGTGGATGCGTTGCGTTACCTGCGACGTGAAACCGTGGCGCGCATGAACCGTGGCATGAACGAATGGGAAATTCTGCACGACATGGAATACCCGGAGGTGCTTTTCGGACATCGATGGATGCGCCCGAGCTACGGCATGCCGGAATACATCGTCCGCGATATCTGGCGCTCGGAGAACGGCTGGTGGGATCGTAATGCCACGCATCTGCACCCGGCCGACCCCGCTGACGTGAGCGCCGCCTTGCGTGAAGCGGTGGCCGACCCCGACCACCTGCTGCGTTGCGCTGAAGCGCATCGCGATAATCAGCGGCCGCAACTGGCGCTGCATGTTTTGGACTTGTTGTCGCCGGAGTCGCCGGTTGATGACTACGCGCGGAGAGCCCGCGCGCTGAAAGCGGAACTTCTTGAACAACTCGCCGAAGCGTCGCCATCGTTCGTGTCAGGCCAGATTTACCGGTCCGAAGCGGCACGGCTTAACGGCGCCGATTAATGACATAAAAAATGCTCGAGGAGAAAAATGATGACAAGAAAGAAGTGCCTCTTGAACCGCTTGCCGCTTTGCATGGCAGTGTTCGCTGCCGCCACTATGCCGTCCCTGAGTCAGGGCGCCGCGGTGCAGGTTCTGGATCAGGTCACCAACCCGGAACAATCGATCCATAAACCCTTGGAGTTGTACGGTGCGTTGCGCCTGTCAACCGAATACTCGGACTCCGATGTGAGCGCCGAGGAAGCGGACGCCAATCCGGTATTGTCCGATGGTGATATCAGTGTGTCCAGTAACACCAGCATGTTCGGTTTTCGTGGTGAAGTACCGCTGAATGATCGGTATATGTTCCTCTGGCAATACGAACAACAGGTGGACATCGACGACGATGATCCCGGCGACGTCTGGACCACCCGTGACTCTTTCCTGGGCCTGGAAAGTCCCGCCGGGACCTTCCTGGTCGGCCAGATCAACACGCCGTTTAAGAATATGGGCGTGCAGTACCTGGGTTATTTCAACACCACCATCGGCGATACCCACGCTATTCTCGGCGCGGCCGCCAATGGCTCCGGTGCCAGGCTCGACCTGTTGGGTGCCAATAGCTTGAACTGGAAGATCAGGAAAGGCGATGTGTCTCTGGCACTGCAGTACGCCGCCGATCAAGCCGGCTCCATCAAGTCAGTGGACGACAATGACCGAGCCAGCTACAGCGGCTGGTTGCGTTGGCAGCCGGGTCCGCTGGATATGAACGCCGCCTTTATCAACTATGGCGACTTCTTCGGCACCGGCGAGCTGGATGCCTACCGGGGTTCGGTGCGCTACACGGTTGGCCCGGCGATCATCAGCGGTCTTTATGAGAACGTTGAGCCGGATAACTTCGCGTCGTTGAATCGGGAGGCCTACGGCCTGCAATTGTTCTATACCGTGGTGCCGCGCTGGATTGTGGTGACGCAATGGAACCACGCCGAGGAAAGCGAAGCCGGTGATGACGAGGCCGATCAGTACAGCCTGGGTTTGTTCCACGCGCTTAACGACCGGGTGCTGCTGCACACCATGGTGACCACGACACAGAATGGCGATCAGGCCGCCTATAAAGGGGTTGATTACGCCCACGGTGACAAGCTCGCCACGCTGGCCAATCGCGACCCTTGGTCCGTCTCGGTGGGCGCGCAGTTGAAGTTCTAAAGGCTGAAAGCCTCCACGGTGGGGCCGGTCGATCGGTCCCGGGCAAGGCGTCGAGAAAGACTTGCTCCGACCGCTCCCCATCTTTTACGCCGGCATTCCCCATGCCGGCTTTTTTTTGTTTTAGCATGGTCACCAACAGCTAGACGCGATGATAAGAAAGAACCCATCGCCCGGTAAGTAACAGTGACGACGAGAGGGAGTGCCGAGGTGATCAGTGCCGAGGAGCTACGACGCCAATGGGCTGACATGGACGCGCGACGGGCTCGCAGGATCCAGGACGACACCGCGGCCCGGGTGTGTTTGAGCAAGAACTTGCCGCCGGTGACGACGGTGGCCGGCGTGGATGTCGGTTTCGAGGACCGGGACACCGCCCGTGCGGCAATCGTGGTGTTGGATTACCGCACCCTCGAGCCGCTGGATTACGCGCTGGCGCGACTGCCGGTCGCCTTTCCCTATGTGCCCGGCCTGCTGTCGTTCCGCGAATGCCCGGTAATCCTGCGCGCACTGGAACAGTTGCGGGTGACGCCGGATGTGTTGTTGTGCGACGGCCATGGCATAGCGCATCCGCGCCGCTTGGGCATCGCCGCGCATTTGGGGGTGCTTACCGGCCTGCCCACCGTGGGGGTCGCGAAGAAACGTCTGACCGGGCGCCACGGTGAGGTGCCGGCCGGGCGCGGCGAGTGGACACCGTTGCTGGACCGCGCGGGTGACACCCTGGGCGCCGTCCTGCGCACCCGTGTCGGCACCCGGCCGCTGATCGTCTCACCTGGCCATCGTACCGATCTGAACACGGCGCTGACGTTGGTGATGGCTTGTACCACCCGCTACCGGTTGCCGGAAACCACGCGTTGGGCGGACGGCTTGGCGTCCAATCGTGGGCAGCGCTGGCTCGCTCGCCTCGACGCCCTGCGACAGGGTTAATGGCGACCTTGTCAAACATTAAGAAATAACATCGGGAGAGTGCTATGAAGAATTCGATAACGTGTCGCTGGGTGTCTCTGGCGGCGTTGATCTTTGCTGTCGCGGCTTGTACCACGGCGCCGCAGGCAGTTTTGGAATACGGTGAACCGGTGGTCGTAGAGGGGCCATTGCCGTACTTGGGTGTGCATGGCCTGGGTATCGCTCCAAGCGGAGATCTTTTGGCGGGTAGTGTGCTGGGGCAATCATTGTCTCGTGTGGATCGGAAAAGCGGCACGGTGACATCTTTTCAAGCGCCGCCGGTTGGCATGGCCGATGATGTTGCCTTCGGTCCGAATGGTGAGACTGCCTGGACCGCGAATCGAGTTGGAGAACTGCGCTTAAGCAACGCCGCGGGTGAAGTGCGCACTGTGGCCAGAGGTTTACCAGGCGTCAATTCGTTGGCGTACACTGACGATGGTCGCCTGTTTGCCTCTCGGGTGTTCATGGGCGATGCCCTCTACGAAATTGATCGCCAAGGTATTCAAGAACCGCGCAAGATCATGGAAGGAATGGGTGGTTTGAACGGCTTCGAATTCGGGCCCGACGGTTACTTGTACGGGCCGCTCTGGTTCAAGGGCCAGGTGGTTCGGATCGATGTCGACAGCGCCGAGTTGGAGGTCGTCGCCGACGGTTTTCAAATACCGGCGGCGGCGAACTTCGACGGCCAGGGCCGTCTGTATGTGGTCGACACCGGTACTGGCGAATTGCTGCGGGTCAACCTGGGCACCGGGGAGAAAAGGCGCATAGCCCAGCTTAAACCGGCGCTGGACAATCTGGCCGTGGACAAGCAGGCCGGCCTGATCTACGTCTCCAATATGGCGGATAACAGCATTCAGGAAGTGGACATTGCCAGCGGTCGGGTGCGTGATGTGGTGCGTACCCGGCTGACCGCGCCGTCGGGTCTGGCGCGCGTTGGTGATCAGCTGTATATCGCCGATGCCTTCGCGTTCCGGGTTATGGATACGAACAGTGGCGACATCCGTGAATTGGAGCGTGTTTGGGCCTCGCAGTTGAAGTACCCACTTAACGCCTGGGCCGATGCGCATGTAGTGGTGTTGTCCAGTTGGGCCACCGGCGCCGTGCAGGTATTTGATCGGGCGAGTGGGCAGATGACTCACAGCTTCCACGATTTTAAGGCCCCCATGGATGCTGTGCAGTTGGCGGACGGCGGCCTGTTGGTCGCCGAGCTGGGCGAGGATCGGCTACTGCGTGTTAGCGGCGAACACGGAGAGCAACGGCAGGCGATGGTCGAGGCGCTGGCCGGCCCGGCGGGCATGGCGTTCAGTGACGACGGCAGCCGTTTGTTCGTGACCACTGCGGGCGGTTCATTGTGGGTGGTGGACCCCCAGGATTGGTCTAAACGTCTGGTTCGTGACGGCCTGGCATTACCGGAAGGCATCACCGTCAGTTCGGCGGGCAAGCTGCTGGTGATGGAGACGGGCAAGCACCGCCTGCTGGAAATTGATCCAGAGGACGGCGCCACCCGGGTACTCGCTGAGAACCTGCCGGTAGGATTACCGGTTCTGGAAGGGCTGCCGCCCACCGGCATGTTTAACGACGTCGTGGAGGCGGCCAACGGTGATTTGTACCTCACCGCCGACCGCTCCGCCGGACTGTACCGCCTTCCCCGCTTGTAGCGACGGGCCCGCCGGTGATCCGGCGGGCTACTGTTGCGCGGGCAACGTAATCCAATGACGGCTGTCCGGCGTCTGGCCGGACACCGTCTTCACCACCGCCAGATAGTCGCCGACGAACTCCACGATTTCCACCCGGCCCACGCTTTGTCCGGGGCGGAACGCCACCATCTGACCGGAGGGGGCGCGTACCGCTTTGCCCGGCTCCCGCACGTCCAGTTGCTGGCCCTGGTTCAGGCCGTTGATCCGGCTGGCACTGATGTACAGGCCGCCGTCCTCGCCTTGGAACGCACGGCTGGACCAGGGGGCCATGGCCACGCGCCGGTTGATTTCATCCATCAGCGCGGCGGCACCGGCTTCGCTGTTGGCGAAGCGGTCGATGCGGTAGTGGGCGTTGAGGCTGGTGTCGTGCAGCTCGGCGCTGAGCCCTTCGCCGCCCTGTGCCGGCGTTACTTCCACCAGCATGCGCACGCCCGGGTACGCCGCCAGGCTGGCCAGACACGCCTCGGCGGCGGGGTCCTGCTGGCAGGGCTCGGCGCTGTCCAGGGTCTCGGCGACCAGGCCGCCGGGCAGCGGGCGCAGGCCTTGCTCGGCGGCGTCGCTGTAGAGCGTGCTGATCAGCGCTTGGCCGTCGCGAATGGACGGCTCGAGAACCAGGCCGATATTGGCCAGCGGCGCTTCACCGTCGGCGGTGTCGGGGCGTTCGGCCTGGCGTGGGCCGGCATTGGCCCAGCGTTCCCAGAATGGGGTTTCCCAGTTGGGTTTGTCGGTGTTGAAGGCGGCTTGCGAGTCGACCAGCGCAGTGGTGTCTTCGGTGGTCATGCCCTTGGTGGCACAGCCGGTCAGGGTGCCGACGGTCAACGGAGCGGCGATCAGGGCGGCGATCAGCGCGCGCCGGGGGGTGATGTGAGTCATGGCGGTGGTTCCGGATACGTAACAATGAAGAAAGAGTGTGCGCAACCCTCGGTGGGCTTGTCCAGCGCCCGTTTCAGGCTTTTAAAAACGACGAAACCGAGACAGCTTTCACTGTCCCGGTTCCGAAGTGGTACGCACTAAGTGGTACTAAGTGGACCTTGTAGCTTAGAAGCTCACAGCCAGGTTAACGCTGGCCGCTTGAACGTCGTCCTGAGAGAAGTCAGTACTCGGCAGAGCGCCCAGCAGGTTGTTGCCGGACAGTGCGCCCGCTTCGTTCTCTTCCAGAATGCCGTAGGTAACCCAGGTGCGCAGGGTCTTGTTCACCTGGTAGCTCAGCTGCAGGTCGTAGAACATGCTGGAGTCGTCCAGTTCGTCGCCTGCTGCCGGAGTACCGGGGTTGTCAATATCGAGCTGGCCGACGGCGCCGGTTACGGCGAACTTGGGCGTCACATTCCAGGTCAGCTTACCCGCGATTACGGACTGATCGTAATCCTCGATACCAAAGTTCTGCCCCATGGTGTAAAGACTGGTCGGGCTGGCGGTATTTTCCGGGTTGCTGTTGATCAGGCTGGAGTAAGTGTCGAAACCGGTGGAGATCAAGCCACCGTCCTGGGCGCCGACGTATTGTACGCCCCAGTCCATGACCCCTACGGAGCCTTCCAGGCGAAGGTATTGGGAAATGGCATCTTCGGTCACGAACTGACCGTTATTGGCTGGCGTGGTGACTTTGCCATTAGTGAAGTAGTTGGCGCCCACGGTTGCCTTGGCGACTTCACCGATATTGCCGGAGACGTAACCTGAAAACAGGTCTGCACCACTAACGACGTAAGGACCAGACGGATTCGTCGCTTGTGTGATATCGCCTTCGTAGTTATTGAGGTACTTGATGTACAACGCGCTAACATCCAGTCCCATCGGTTTGCTGACGAAGCCGAGAACGAATTGGTCACCGTTATCAGCGTTTTCAAAGGTATCCAGATCCCGGCGGCGGTCATAGATGGCCAGAACCTGGAAAGTTTTGCTGAACGGCTGGATCAACAGAACACGGTCACGGCGGTCGTCACACACCAGGAAGCAGTTGTTGTAGCTGGTAGCCTGACGGCCTACGCGCACCACGGTGTGGCCGAAGGGCATTTGTACATAGCCCAAGTCCAGACGCACATTGTCGCCTTTGTTGGCGGTGTTGAAGGCTTGCTGGCCCACTCCGGTGGAGGTGCGGTTATCGCCGACCCAGCGATCACCGGCCAACTCCACGCTAGTGTGCACGGAGATGCCAGTATCTTCATCCAGGAAATCGCTCTTCAGGCGAATCAGGTGGGCGAAGCCGTTGTCATTGTCGTTGCGTGGGTCACCGACGACATCGAAAGCGTCGGATTGAGCGTAGAAGCCGGTGGCGCGGTATTCAACGCCGAAGTCGGTTTTCAGCGCCTGGGCAGCGGGGGACAGCGCGGTGGCGGCGCCGAATACGGAAGCCAGGCCGATGGCTTTGGTCAGTGAAGAGATGCGGAGTTTGCGGTCGGCACTGCTGTTCAGCGCCCCCTGAGCTTTATTGGTCCACTTAAGTGCCATTGTTTTTGTCCTGTTTTCTTCGAAGTTTATTGGTATTTGAGGGCGTAATCCGGTTATCCAGCGCCGGCCTCGAAACCCTCTTATATGCCCTTCCCAGGGCATCGTCTCCCGAGCGGACACCTTTACGAAGAAAGAGTCCACTAGACTTTCGGCGAATACCTGAAAAATCAGCTGTTCACCCGGTTGTCACGAACTATCTTAGAACCCCTCTTGTCACAGACGCAAT
>JBFJUC010000017.1:0-18089 GCA_041624875.1 Alcanivorax sp. | reverse complement strand
CGGGTGGGCGCCATCTTCACCGTGGCGCCGTACCTGTTCCCCACCATGATACCGCGGGTGCGGGCGGAAGCGCCGGACATGCCGCTGTTCATCGAAGAAAACTACACCCATGTGCTGCGCGGCAAGCTCGACCGGGGCGAGCTGGACGCCATCATCGTGGCGCTGCCGTTCTCCGGCGGTGGTCTGGTGCGCGCGCAGATGTACGAGGAGTCGTTCTCGGTGCTGCTGCCCGGCGACCACCCCTGGACCAAACAGAAGCAGATTCAGCCGGAACAGATGCTCGACGAGACCCTGCTGCTGCTCGGCGAAGGCCATTGCTTCCGCGACCAGGTGCTGGAGCTGTGCCCGGCGATTGATTCCGAGCGCCAGCGCAACCTGGTGCAGATCGAAGGCGGCTCGCTGGAAACCCTGCGCCATATGGTGGCCTCCGGCCTCGGCATCACGGTGCTGCCCAATTCCGCGCTCTACCAGCACGGCTATGACAAGAGCACCTTCGCGGTGCGTCCGTTCGCGGCGCCGGTGCCCTCGCGCACCATCGCCCTGGTGTGGCGCGACAGCTTCCCGCGCCCCAAGGCCATCGAAGTGCTGCGCCACGCAGTGCCACGCGAGGGTCTCGCCGCTTGATATGAGCCCGCCCGCCGCCCTGGAGACGATCGACATTACCCGTCTTAAGGGGGTCGGCCCCCGGGCGGCGGAACGGCTGGCCCGGCTCGGGCTGGCGACCCTGGAAGATGTGCTCTTCCATCTGCCGTTCCGCTACGAAGACCGCACCCGCATTACCCCCATCGGCAGCCTGCGCCCGGAACAGGGCGTGGTGATCGAAGGCGAGGTGATGGCCGCCGACGTGGTGTTCGGCAAGCGCCGCTCACTGCTGTGCAAGGTGGCCGACGGCACCGGCCTGGTGGCGCTGCGTTTTTATCACTTCAGCGCGGCGCAGAAGAACGCCCTGGAAAAAGGCCGCCGCATCCGCGTCTATGGCGAACCCCGGCCCGGCGCCGCCGGCCTGGAGTTCTACCACCCGGAATACCAGGCAGGCCCGGATATCCCGCCGCTGGAGAAGGCCCTGACACCGGTCTACCCGACCACCGAAGGGGTCAGCCAGAAGCTGCTGCGCAATCTCGCCGCCCAGGGCCTGCAATGGCTGCAGACCCATGCCCCGGAAGAGCTGGTCCCCCGGCAGTTGCTCGACCAGAGCGGCCTGCCCGGCCTGGCCCAGGCCCTCACCAAGCTGCACCACCCGCAACCGGACGACCCGGTGGACCTGCTGCTGGACGGCAACCACCCGGCGGTGAAGCGCTTGGTGATGGAAGAGATGGTCGCTCACCAGTTGGGCATGCTGGCGAAACGGGCCGGCCAGAAGGCGCTGTCGGCGCCGGTGCTGAGCGGCGACGCCCTCACCGGCAAGCTGCTCAAGGCGCTGCCGTTCCCGCTCACCGGCGCCCAGCAACGGGTGATCGGGGAAATCCGCGCCGACCTGGCCCGCGACCACCCGATGCTGCGCCTGATTCAGGGGGACGTGGGCTCCGGCAAAACCCTGGTGGCCGCCGCCGCCGCCCTGGTGGCGATCGAGTCCGGCTACCAGGTGGCCCTGATGGCGCCCACCGAATTACTCGCCGAGCAGCATCTGGCCAATTTCCGCCACTGGCTGGCGCCGCTGGGCATTGAAGTGCACTGGCTGGCCGGCAGCGTCGGCGCCAAGGCACGTCGGGAGACCCTGGCGGCCCTGGCCGAGGGCCGTGGCGCCCTGGTGGTGGGGACCCACGCCCTGTTTCAGGAGGCGGTGGCGTTCCAGCGGCTGGGTCTGATCATCATCGACGAGCAGCACCGCTTCGGCGTGCAGCAGCGGCTGGCGCTGCGCGAGAAAGGCCGCTTCGACAAACAAGTGCCGCACCAGCTCACGCTCACCGCCACGCCGATTCCCCGCACCCTGGCGATGAGCGTCTACGGCGATCTGGACACCTCGGTGATCGACGAAATGCCGCCGGGCCGCAAGCCGGTTCAGACCCTGGCGCTACCCACCTCGCGCCGCGACGACGTGGTGGCGCGCATCCGCGCCGCCTGCCAGGAAGGCACCCAGGCCTACTGGGTGTGCACCCTGATCGAGGAATCCGACGAGCTGCAGGCCCAGGCCGCCGAAGCCACCTTTGAGACCCTGCAGGACGCTCTGCCCGAGCTTACCGTGGAACTGGTACACGGGCGCATGAAAGCCAAGGACAAAGCGGCGCGGATGGCGCGCTTCTCCAGCGGCGAGGCACAACTGCTGGTGGCCACCACCGTGATCGAGGTCGGCGTGGACGTGCCCAACGCCACCCTGATGGTGATGGAAAACGCGGAACGGCTGGGGCTGGCGCAGCTGCACCAGCTGCGCGGGCGCGTCGGGCGGGGCGGCGAGCAGAGCTACTGCCTGCTGCTTTATCAGACGCCGCTGTCGTTCACCGCCAAGAAGCGTCTGGCAGTAATGCGCGACACCGGCGACGGCTTCGTGATCGCCGAAGAGGTTCTCAAACTACGCGGCCCCGGCGAGTGGCTCGGCACCCGCCAGACCGGCGACCTGGCGTTCCGCATCGCCGATCTGGTGCGTGATGAAGCGCTGATGGCGCCGGCCCGGGAGGTGGCGGCGGCGCTGCTTGAGCAGTACCCGGACCGCGTCGAACGCCTGCTGCGCCGCTGGCTTCGCGGCGGCGAACACTTCGCCGATGTGTAGGTCGGATTAGCCAAAGGCGTAATCCGACACGGCCAGTTTGGTAGCGTCTGTCGGGTTACGGCCTTTGGCCTAACCCGACCTACGGGTCTTGCCGGTTATTCGGCGTCCGGGTTGGGCGCGGTCAGGTCGCGCCAGGCCTGCTTGGTGGACTGCCAGGCGCTGCCGAAGCGGCGTTTGGCTTCTTCCCAGTTATCGGCGCTGGCGGCCTGCAGTTCCTGGTATTCGGTCTGCAGTTCGGCGCGCTCGTCTTTCAGCTCGCTCAGGGTTTCCTGCTTTTCCAAACGCGCTTCCTGGGACAGGTTCTGCCAGCCCTGGTCGATCTCGGTCTGGGTTTCGTCGATTTCCTGGTCCAGGTTTTCCAGCGCCCGGCGGGCCATCTCAACCGCTTCGTTCTTTTGCTCCACGGTGAAGTTCTTGAACGTCTCCCAGGTGTCCCGCATCTGCGTGGATACGTTTTCCTGATCCGGCTGCTTAATGTTGGGCGTCCCCTCGGTGGTGCTCTGGGCCCAGCTGGTGGCGGTGGTGACCATCATCAGGGTCGCCGCCAGAAGCAATGACTGTCGCATCGTTATTCGCTCCATGATTTTATTCGTTTCAGCGTAGTACATGGAGGCAGTATTGCCGCTGGCAAGGCGGGATGGGGAAAAATTGTGCAAAACAGGGCGTCAGCTCTGCCGGAAGCGGTCCGGGCTGACCCCGTACCAGCGTTTGAACGCCTTGCTGAAATTACTGGCGTCGGAGAACCCCAGCTGGTCGGCGACCTCGGCCACGGAGCGGTCGCTGCCGCGCAGCAGGGCGGCGGCGCGCTCGGCGCTGTGCTCTTCGATAAGCCGGCGGTAGCCGCTGCCGGCCTCGGCCAGGTGCCGGCGCAGTGAGCGCTCACTGAGGCTCACCGCCGCCGCCAGCTCGCCCAGGGTGGGCGGCTCGCCGGGGCGCACCCGCAGCAGGCCGCGCAGGGTCTGAACCAGCGGCGGGGAACGGTCCAGCTCCGCCAGCGCCTGTTCGGCCAGTTGTTGATGCTGCCGGGAGAGGTCGTCGTCGCCCAGCGGCAAAGGCGTGTGCAGCCGCGCCCGGTCGTGCCAGACCACATCCGCGTCGGCGTCGAACACCACTTGGCGGCACAGCCTGGTCTGCCAGGGACGCGGGTCCGCCGGCGCCGGCCGGCACAGTGCCACCTCGGTGACCGCGCCGGCGGGCGCCACCCGCACCAGATGGTGGACATGGGCGGCGATAAAGGCGTCCAGCGCGCACGGGTGCACCGGGGTGCCGTCCAGCGGCCAGATCGCCAGCCCCTCGGCGCCGGGCCGGTGCACCCGGGACACCGTGACGCTGTTGGACACCAGCGCCTGGAAGCGCACCGCGAAGTCGATCACCTGGTCCAGGCTGGGGGCGGTCTGCACCAGCAGGCCGAGAATCCGCAGGTGCATGGGCTGCGCCGCCAGGCCCACGTACAGGCCGATGGCCGGGTCGCCGCTGAGCCGCTCGGCGGCGGCCCACAGCCGGCCCATGGCCGCCACGGTCACCCGACCGCCGGGGTTGGCGGCCAGCCAGGCACGCTCCAGCCCTGCTTCGCGCAGGGCCAGGCCGCCATCCAGGCCCCGGCGCTCCAGAGTGTCCAGCACGGCCAGCGGCCAGGCGGCCACGGTAGTGGCGGTGAACGCTGCCATGGTCAGCGGCCACCCGCCGCTGGCCGCTTGCCACCTTGGTGGCCCGGCCCGGCGGCGCTAGCCTGCCTGGCACTCTCAAAATAAGGATAAGATTCCATGCGATACCCGGCTCTGTTTTTCGTTATGGCAGTCAGCGCGGCCGCCCTGGCCGCCTGCGGCGATAGCTCCGCGCCCGCGCCCCGGGCCACCCCGGCCCCCGACGCCCTGCGCGAACACAGCAAGCTGTTCGAGAAAGAGGTGGTGGAAGTCACCGACGGCGTGTATGTGGCGGTGGGCTTCGGCCTCGCCAATTCCATTATGCTGGAAGGCGACGACGGCATCATTATCGTCGACACCATGGAAACGGTGTCGGAAGGGGAAGCGGTACTGGCCGCCTTCCGGGAGATCACCGACAAGCCCATCGCGGCGATCATCTACACCCACAACCACGCCGACCATGTGTTCGGCGCCCGGGCCTTTGCCGCCCCTGGCGAGGTGCCGGTGTACGCCCATCAGAGCACCGGCTATTACATTAATCGGGTGGTGAACCAGATCCGCCCGATCATCACCACCCGCTCCATGCGCATGTTCGGCCACCATCTCCCCGAGGGCGAGCGCATCAACGACGGCATCGGCCCGCATCTGGGCGTCGGCGAAGAGAGCACGCTGTTCGCGCTGCCGCCGGACCACACCGTGGACGAGCGCCTGGAAACCACCATCGCCGGTATCAAGCTGGAGCTGGTGCACGCCCCCGGCGAAACCGAGGATCAGCTGTTCGTGTGGCTGCCGGAAAAGAAAGTGGTGCTGAGCGGCGACAACATCTACCAGACCTTCCCGAACCTCTACACCATCCGCGGCACCTACTACCGGGACGTTCAGAAATGGGCCGCCAGCCTGGACAAAATCCGCGCGCTGGACGCCGAGTTCCTGGTGCCCAGCCACACCCGTCCGCTCAGCGGTCGCCAGCGCATCCAGGCTACCCTCACCGATTACCGCGACGCGATCCAGTACGTGCATGATCAAACCCTGCGCCACATGAACAAGGGCCTGACCCCGGATCAGATCGTCGAGCGCGTGCACCTGCCACCGCATCTGGCGGAGAGCCCCTGGCTACAGGAGTTCTACGGCAAGGTGAGCTGGTCGGTGCGCTCCGTCTTCGACGGTTACCTGGGCTGGTTCGACGGTAACCCGAGCACCCTGCAGCCGCTCCCCGGCGCCGAGCAGGCGCGCCACATGGCGGAGTTGGCCGGCGGCGAGCAGGCCCTGGCGGACAAGGCCCGCGCGGCCCTGGACCAAGGCGACGCCCAATGGGCCCTCAACCTCAGCGACCACCTGCGCGCCCTGCGCCCGGACGACGACGCGGTGAACCAGTTGCGCGCCGCGGCACTGCGCCAACTCGCCGAGATGGAAGCCAACCCCAATGCCCGCAACTACTATTTCACCGCCGCCCGGGAAGAAGCGGACGGCCTGAAACCCGGCTTTCGCACCCAGGCGCCGGAGGGCTTCCTGGACACCCTGCCGATCGAGAACTTCCTGGCCGCCATGCCCGCCTTCCTGAAGGCGGAAGACACCCTCGACGTGCACGAGAAACTCGGCTTCCAGTTCGTCGACAGCGACCGCCGCTTCACCCTGGAGATCCGCCGGGGCGTGGCCCAGGTGCACCCCGGGCTGGCGGAGGACACGGTGGCGGTGTTGCACACCCGGGAACCGGTCTGGAAGGCCATCGCCGCCGGCAACCGCAGCGCGGTCACCGCCCTGGCCGGCGACGACCTGGACATCGAAGGCGACAAGATCGCCGCCCTGCGCCTGCTCGGCTATTTCGAAAAAGTGGACTGAAACCGGTCCGGCATGGCTTCCCGGGTTGCCCGATAACGGGCAATCAGGGCATGCTCGTTGGCTGTCCACGAAGGACTCGCCACCCACTCAGGAAGCTGTCATGCCGGAACGCCGCTACAACGCATTATCCCCTTGGTTACAGGCCGGCGCGCTGGTCGCGCTACTGGCCTTGAGCGCCTGCGACAATAGCGCCGAACAGGGCGCCGGCCAGGCCGCCGAAAAAGCGGACCCGGCCGATCAGCCGGCCGCGCCCGGGGAAAAGCTGGAAACCCGCGAGGAAACCCTGCGTCGTCGCGCTGACAATTGCAGCGGCGACGACTGCGCCAAGGTGGCCGTGGACCTGGAGCTCTATGAGGGCCAGCCGGAGCTGAACCAGGCGGTGCGCCGGCGCATGGTCCAGCAGTTGGGCGGCAACGGCGAGGACCAGGGCGCCCCGCCGAAAACCCTGGAAGAAGCCGCCGATCGCTTCCTGGCCACCGCCGCCGAGGTCCCCGGCGAAGGCGCCCGGGGTTGGGAACTCAGCGGCGAAAGCCGCCAACTGGGCCGCTGGAAGGACCTGCTCACGGTGGCCATCGACAGCTACGAATTCACCGGCGGCGCCCACGGGTTGCCGGTGACGCGCTGGCTGAACTGGGATCTGGCCACACACCGCCCGGTCTCCCTGGGGCAGGTGATTAATCCGGGCCAGGAAGACGCCTTTGAAGCAGCGGCGCGGCGCGCCCATGACCGCTGGTTGGAAAAGGAAGTGGACTCCGACGAGGATTTTCGCCAGGCGTGGCCGTTCCAGGAAAGCAGTGATTTCCGGCTCACCCGCAAGGGGCTTGTTCTGCATTACGACGTCTATTCCATCGCCCCCTATGTGATGGGTCAGCCCACCCTGACACTGCCATGGAAGGCTTTGAACGGCGTGGTCCGCGAAGAATACCGGCCGGACGACGGCGACCAGTAGCCCTCAACCCTGATCCCGGGACTCCCGGCACAGCTGCAGCCAGCGCTCCACGCCCGGGCTGCGGTACTTTTGCCGGTGCAGCACGAAATAGAACTCGCGGCTGAAATCCCGATGCGGCACCGCCAGGGGCACCAGCGACCCACGCCGGAAGGCCTCGCGCAGTGACACCCGCGACAGGCAACTGACGCCAAGGCCGGTTTCCACCGCCCGCTTGATCGCCTCGGTGTGCTCCAACTCCAGCAGCAGGTTGAGATCCGGCAGGATGCCGTGCATGCCACGCTCGAAGGTCTGCCGCGTGCCGGAGCCGGACTCGCGAACAATCCAGGTGGCGGCTTTCAGATCGTGGTCGTCCAGGCGCGGCTTGCCGGCCAGGGGATGATCCGGGGCGCAGAACACCACCAGCTCGTCCTCGCGCCAGGGCAGCAACTCCAGGTCGCGGTGGTTCATTTCCCCCTCGATCAGCCCCAGGTCCAGATCAAACCCCAACACCCTGTCGACGATGGCGCGAGTGTTGGCCACTTCCAGTTGCACCCGGGCGCCGGGTTGCTCGGCCATATAACGGGCCATGATATTCACCGCCAGGTAGTTGCCGATGGTCAGGGTCGCTCCCACATTGAGTTGCCCTAGCTCCTGATGGGCCAACAGGCCCGCTTCCAAGCCGCGTGCCTGCCCCAGCAGGGCCTCCGCCCGGGGCCACAGCTGGCGGCCCAGTTCGTTGAGGCGCAAGCGCTTACCGGCGCGCTCGAACAGTTTGATCTCGAACTGGGATTCCAGCTCCTTCAGCGCCCCGGACGCGGCGGACTGAGACATATTCAGTTGAGCCGCCGCCCGGCTCACGTTCTCGTGGTGCGCGGTGGCGAGAAACACTTCCAGTTGCCGCAAGGTATAGCGCATGGCGACCACCTGCTGTATAAATGCGAACCATTGACGTTTGGTTATCTATATTCTCAATATCAAATATCGGAATTACCCATTTTACCGATATCCAGAAGGTGATTATATTCTCACCAACTGGATATTTCGGAATAAAAGCGTATTAGCATATGTCAAATTTGAATACTGAAACCGTCACCAGCGTTCGCCACTGGAATGAAACCCTGTTCAGTTTCACCACCAGTCGCGATCCCGCCTTCCGCTTCAAAAACGGCCATTTCACCATGATCGGTCTGGAGCAGGACGGTGGCCGCCCGCTGCTGCGCGCTTATTCCATCGCCAGCGCCAACTATGAGGAAGAACTGGAGTTCTTCAGCATTAAGGTCCCGGACGGCCCGCTCACGTCCCGGCTGCAGAAGATTCAGCCCGGCGACAAAATCTATGTGAGCCGCAAGCCCACCGGCACCCTGGTGGCGGACCATCTGCTGCCCGGCAAACGCCTGTGGCTGTTGTCCACCGGCACCGGCCTGGCGCCGTTCCTGAGCATCATCAAGGATCCGGAAATCTACGAGCAGTTCGATCAGGTGATCCTCACCCACGGGGTGCGCTACACCTCGGAGCTGGCTTACCGGGACGTGATCGAGAACGAGTTGCCGGACAACGAATTTTTCGGCGACATTATTCGCGACCAGCTGCTCTATTATCCCACGGTGACCCGTGAACCGTACCGCAACAAAGGCCGGCTCACCGACCTGATGACCAGCGGCAAGCTGTTTGATGATCTGGAGCTGCCCAAGCCCAATCTGGAAGAAGACCGTTTCATGCTCTGCGGCAGCCCCGCCATGCTGAAGGACTTCACCAACATCCTGGACGATTGGGGGTTCCGCGAATCCCGTGGCGGCCACATGCACGAGTACGTGATCGAGCGCGCCTTCGTCGAGAAATAGATGAATGGGGCGACCCGCCCGCGAAAAACCCGGCTCCGGCCGGGTTTTTTGTTGCTCTACGAATGTGACTCAGCGAGAAGACAAAGGCGCGAGCGGACGCTAGGGTGGCGCCCCAACTTCGTTATCGGGCGAAAAGGATTCTCACATGCCCCAGTTTCTTCACAATGTGATCAGTCTCATTCCTGTCGTGGTTCCGGCGATCATCGGTTTGGTGCTCGGCATCACTTTCCAAAGGCGCGCGCGCAAAGCCGCCAACCTGGTGCTTATCGCCAGTGTTCTGCTGTTGCTGCAGGCCGGCTTTCAACTGTTCTCCACCCTGGTCCTGCTGCCGAACAGCGGTAGCGGTGGTTTATCGTGGGAAGCCTACTCGATCCTCTCTTCCGCTGTTTACTTCGTGCTCGGCTCGTCCATTACCGGCCTGCTTCTGGCCGCGGCCTTCGTGGAACGGCCCGCCGCGCCCGCGCCAGCGACCCCCATCGAGGGCGAGCCGGAGCCACATCGCGGCACGCTGGTGTTGGTGTTGGGCCTGGTCGGCATGCTGGTGTTCTCACCCTTGGGCATCGTCGCCTGGGTACTCGGCGTGCAGGAATTGAGAGCGATGGATCAGGGCCGACGCGATGCGGCGGGCCGGGGCATGACGCTGGCCGGCCTCATCTTCGGGATTCTCGCCACCTTAATGCTGATTGTTTTCGTCTGCCTGGCCGCCCTTTACGTGTACGCCTTCCTGAATTCATCCGGTTGGCGCTATTGATGCGGTTGCCGCTAACGCGACGGCTTTAACGTCACCGGCTGTTCATTGGCGTCGGTGGCCTCGCTGGCGGCGGGTTGCTGGTCCAGGTCACGGAGCAACCCGCAGGCGACACACTCCATCCAGGTGCTGGCACCGTCGTTGCAGCGCTGAATACGATCCATGGCACCGCAGCCGGGGCAGGTCGCCCCGGCGATGAATTGACGTTTAACCATACGGCCTCTCCGTGCTCTCTACCCTTCGATGCCGCTGTGGCGCAGCAGCGGCTCGACACTGGGCTCGCGGCCACGGAAATCCACGAACAATTCCATCGGTTCGCGGCTGCCGCCGCGGGCCAGGATCTTTTCGCGGAAGTCGCGACCGGTGGCTTCGTTGAACGGGCCTTCTTCCTCGAAGCGGGCGTAGGCGTCGCAGGACAATACTTCCGCCCACTTGTAGCTGTAGTAGCCCGCCGCGTAGCCGCCCGCGAAGATATGCCCAAAGCCGTTCTGGAAACGATTGAAGGGCGGCGGTTTGATCACCGACACCTGCTCGCGCACTTCATCCAGCACCTGTTGGATATTCAGGCCCTCGCGGTACTCCGCGTGCAAGCGCATGTCGAACAGCGAGAATTCCAACTGGCGCATCATGCCCATGGCGCTCTGGAAGTTCTTGGCGGCGAGCATCTTGTCCAGGCTTTCCCGGGGCAGGGGTTCACCGGTTTCGTAGTGGCCGGAAATCAGCGCCAGGCCTTCCTCGGTCCAGCACCAGTTTTCCAGGAACTGGCTGGGCAGCTCCACCGCGTCCCAGGCCACGCCGTTGATACCGGAGATGCCCGCCACTTCCTGTTCGGTGAGCATGTGGTGCAGGCCATGACCGAACTCGTGAAACAAGGTGACCACTTCATCGTGGGTGAGCAGGCCGGGCTTGCCGCCCGCCGGCGGCGCGAAGTTGCAGGTCAGGTAGGCCACCGGCGTTTGCACGTCGCCATCCAGACGGCGGCGACGCACCCGGGCGTCGTCCATCCAGGCCCCGCCGCGTTTGCCGCTGCGCGCGTACATGTCCAGGTAGAAGGCGGCGCGCACGCTGCCGTCGTCGTCCACCAGTTCGAAGAAGCGCACGTCCGGGTGCCAGGTGTCCACGTCGTCACGCGGGCGGAAGCGGATGCCGAACAGCTTGCCGACCACCTGGAACATACCGTCGATCACTTTCTCCGCCGGGAACCAGGGGCGCAGCGCCTCGTCGGACAGATCGTAACGGGCTTCGCGCAGACGCTCGCTCCAGTAGCCCAGGTCCCAGGGCTGCAGATCTTCGGCGCCCTGTTCGGCGGCGAACGCTTTTAACGCCGCCACTTCCCGTTCCGCCTGGGGTTTGGCGCGGCGGGCCAGGTCGTCGAGAAACCCGATCACTTCGTCCACGTCGCGAGCCATCTTGGTGGCCAGGGATTTGTCCGCGTAGTGGGCGAAACCGAGCAGGTTGGCCTGCTCGTGGCGCAGCTTGAGAATCTCGTCCATCACCGCGCCGTTGTCGTACTCACCGGCCTGCGGACCCTGGTCGGACGCCCGGGTGGTAAAGGCCCGGTACATCTCCTCGCGCAGGGCGCGATTCTCGGCGTGGCTCATCACCGCGAAAAACACCGGGAAATCCAGGGTCAGCAGCCAGCCCTGCTCCAGCCCCTCGGCGCGGGCCCGATCAGCGGTGCCGGCCAGGGCGGTGTCCGGCAACCCGGCCAGTTCCGCCTCGTCGGTGACGTGCTTGCTCCAGGCCTGGGTGGCGTCGAGCAGATTGTTCTCGAAGCGGGTGGTCAGCTCGGAAAGCCGCTTGGCGTTCTCCATGTACCGCGCTTTCTGCGCTTCCGGCAGGGCGACGCCAGAGAGGCGGAAATCGCGCAGCGTGTTGTCGATGTCCTTCTGTTGGGCCGGCGTCAGGGTGTTGAATTCGTCGCTGTCGCGCAGCGCCTGATAGGCGGCGAACAATTCGCTGTTCTGGCCCACCTCGGTGCTGTACTCGCTGATCAGCGGCAGGCAGGCGTTGTACGCCTCGCGCAGCGTCTCGTCCTGGGCCACGGCATTCAGATGCCCGACCGGGCCGAATGCCTTTTCCAGGCGCTCGTCTTCCTCGGACAGCGTCATCTCCAGGGCCCGATAGCTAAAGTCACCGTCGGCCAGCACCTTGCGGATACGCTCACGACCCGCTTCCACCAACTGCGCCACCGCTGGCTTCACGTGCTCCGGGCGGATTTCGGAGAAGGGCGGCAGGTCCGGGTAATCAATCAGCGGGTTGTGACTCATGGTGCCTCTCGTTATAACGGGTCTGATTCGTCTTGATGGATAGGTGTGAGATGGGGATTCGAAGCTTCCAGAACAAGGTGCCCAGCCAGGGGGAACGGGTTTTCGTCGATCCGGCTTCCACCGTGATCGGCGATGTCGCCCTCGGCGACGACAGCTCGGTATGGCCCGGGGCCGTAGTACGCGGCGACATGCACCGCATCGTCATCGGCGCGCGAACCAGTGTGCAGGATAACGCCGTGCTGCACATCACCCATGACTCCGCCTTCAACCCGGGCGGCTTCCCGCTGACCCTGGGCGACGACGTCACCGTGGGCCATCAGGCGATGCTGCACGGCTGCACCCTCGGCGACCGGGTGATGATCGGCATGCAGACCATGATCATGGACGGTGCCGTGGTGGAGAGTGACGTGATGCTGGCCGCCGGCAGCCTGGTCAGCCCGGGTAAACGGCTGGCCTCGGGCTGGCTGTACCGGGGCCGGCCAGCCCGACCGGTACGCGAGCTGACCGCCAAGGAGATCGAGTTCCTGCCCTATGTGGCCGGCAACTACGTGAAGCTCAAAAACCAGTATCTGGATGAGACTTAGGGCGTATTAAATCGCCCACATAAACGACATATTGCCGAAGCTCAACGGATCGTTGTTGTCGCGCACCGGCGAGGTGGACGTCTGCACCGTCATGGTGAAGCTGAACTCGCCGGAGCGCACGCCGAAGCCGGTGATCACCGCGCCGATGGCATCGCTGGCCTCGATGTCATAGCGGCCGGCGTGCTCTTCCAGATAGGAATAGCCCACGTACTGGCCGCTTAAACCAAAGAACACTTCCCAGCCGAAGCCCGGATTATCGAACAGACCGACCAGCGAGCCGGCGGTGCCGAGGCCGGCGTAGTCGGGAATAAAGTTACCGGGCAGGTTACGGCCGAAGCGGATAAAGCCACCGACCTGGGCGCCGCCGTCGAAGTTGTTGGCGTCGATGCCCCAGGCGGCGCCCAGTTCCGTTTGATAGCCGGCGTCGTTGGTGGTGCGGAACAGGCGGTGGGCGTGAAGAAAATACACCCCGCCGATGGCGTCATGGCCGAGCTGGTCGTCCCAGCCCTGGGGCTCGTTGGCGCCGACCACCTTATGCACGAACTTCTGCGATTGTTCGGCACCGGAATCCGGCCCGACGATGCCGGCACGCACGCCATAGCCAAACAGGTTCTTCCTATCCCAGCTGAACAGGCCCACTTCCAGGTTGGAATAGCCGACATAGGGGAGGTCGTTGTAATCCGGTGTGGTACGGCTGATGTCGGACGGGGTGATCATGATCTGTTGCAGGCTGACGGTAAGCGCGTGCCGCTCATCAGAGGCCGAGACCCCCGGCAGCGGGTCCAACGCCCGGGCCACGCCACAGGTCAGGCCGCCGTTGGCCTGGCAATCCGACTGGCCGTCACCGACCCAGCTGAAGCGGACGCCGTTGGTGTAGTTTTTGTCCTGGCCCAGGAAAGCGTCGTTATCCCAGGAGAAACCGAAAGTATTGGCCTGTGTCAGGGCACAGCCCAGGCTCGCGGCAAGCAATACCACCAAGCGTGGCAAAAACATGGGTTTCCCTCAGCGCATAAAAACAGAAAAGGCCACCCAGGCAGAGGGCGGCAATGGCGAATATTTCAGCGGGTTTCGGCCACCGCCGCCAGCCGCAACGCAACAAAGTTTGTAAAATGGCGCGCCGGGTCGCTCAGCCGCCGCGCAGCCGGGCCAGCACCGGCGCGGTATCCGGGCGCCTGCCGCGCCACACCTGGAAAGCCTCGGCGGCCTGCTCCACCAGCATGCCGAGACCGTCGCGCACCGCCGCCGCGTCGAGGCTTTCCGCCCAGCGCATAAACGGCGTCGGCTCGGCGCCGTAAACCATGTCGTAGGCCACCGACCCCGGCGCTACCAGAGCCGCATCGAGTGTCGGCATCTCACCGTGCAGCCCGGCGGAAATGGCATTGATCAGCACGTCGAACGGTTGCCGCAGTTGATCCAGGGCGGCGGCGTGCATGGGGACGCCCTGGCCGGCAAAACGCTCCACCAACGCTTCCGCCCGGCCCAGCGTGCGGTTGGCGATCACTACTTCCGCCGGCCCCTGAGCCAGCAGTGGGCCGAGCACGCCGCGCACCGCGCCACCAGCGCCGAGCACCAGCACCCGTCGGTGCGCCAGGGCCCAGCCCTGGTTGCCGCGCAGGTCGGCCACCAGACCGGCGCCGTCGGTGTTGTCGCCATGCAATGCGCCCTCGACGCGCCACAGGGTGTTCACGGCGCCGGCCTGGCGGGCCCGCTCGGTGAGCCGGTCGCACAGATCGAAGGCCTGCTCCTTGAACGGCACGGTGACGTTGGCGCCGCGCCCGCCGCCGTCGAAGAACGCCGCCACCGCCGCCGGAAAGCCGTCCACCGGCGCTTCGATGCGCTCATAAACCAGATCCTCGCCGCGCTGGGCGGCGAAGGCGTGGTGGATGTCCGGCGACCGGCTGTGGCTCACCGGGTTGCCGAATACCGCGTATCGGTCGCTCATAACCACTCCCGGTGGATCAGGAAGTTCTCGTGCAGTTGCGCTTCCGGCGAACCGGGCTCCGGCTGCCAGTCGTAGTCCCAGCGCACCAGCGGCGGCAGTGACATCAGGATCGACTCGGTGCGGCCGCCGGACTGCAGGCCGAACAGGGTGCCGCGGTCGTAGACCAGGTTAAACTCCACATAGCGGCCACGGCGATAAAGCTGGAAGTCGCGCTCGCGCTGGCCGTAGGGCAGCGCTTTGCGGCGCGCCATGATTGGCCGGTAGGCGCCGATAAAGCCGTCGCCGATGCTACGCATCAGCGCGAAGCTGTGCTCGAAGTCGAGGCGATTGAAGTCGTCGAAGAACAGCCCGCCGACGCCGCGCGGCTCATCCCGGTGTTTGATATAGAAGTAATCGTCGCACCACCGCTTGAACTCCCCGTAGAGGTCGTCCCCGAAGGGCGCGCAGGCGTCCCGGGCGGCCCGGTGCCAGGCCACCGCGTCTTCCTCGAAGCCGTAAAAGGGGGTCAGGTCAAAGCCGCCGCCGAACCACCACACCGGCGCTTCGCCTTCCTTCTCGGCAACGAAAAAGCGCACATTGGCGTGGCTGGTGGGCACATAGGGGTTATGCGGGTGGATCACCAGCGACACCCCCATCGCCTGGAAAGACCGCCCGGCCAGCTCTGGCCGGTGGGCGGTGGCGGAGGGCGGCATGCGGTCGCCGAACACATGAGAGAAATTGACCCCGCCTTTCTCGATCACCGCGCCTTCGGTGAGTACGCGGCTGCGGCCACCGCCGCCTTCCGCGCGGTCCCAGGCGTCTTCCTCGAAGCGGCCCTGGCCGTCCTCGCTCTCCAGTGCCGCGCAGATGCGGTCCTGCAGATCGAGCAGATAGTCCTTCACCCCCTGGGGGGATACGTCATTCATGTCAGTCTCGCAGGGTACGACCGCTTTGCAGATCGATAATGGTGGACGGTTTGCCACGCGGGTCGCAATCGCCGGTAACGATAAAATCCAGGTCCGCGCCCAACGCCTTGCCGACCTGAAACCGGTTGCGCCCCGACGGTCGCCCGGCCCGGTTAGCGCTGGTGGACACGATCGGCGTGCCCACTGCCGCCGCCAGCGCCCGCGCCAGCGGGTGGGCGCTGACCCGCACCGCCACCTTGGGGTGGGCGCCGCGGACCCAGGCGGGCACCCGCTCAGTGGCGTCCAGCAGGTAGGTCACCGGCGCCGGCCAGGCCTGGCGCAGCCGCTCCCGCTGAGCGTCGTCCAGGTGCACCAGGCCGTCGAGCTGGGCCAGGTCCGAGGCGACCAGAATCAAGCCTTTTTCCACCGGCCGCTGTTTGATGGCCAGCACCCGGCGGACCGCGGCCTCATCGAAGGGGTCGCAGCCCAGGCCGTAGACGGTCTCGGTGGGATAGGCGATGACCCCGCCGGCGCGAATAATGTGCGCGGCACTGAGCAGATGCTGGCCTGGCTCCGGTGTTTGCGGGGTCATCACCGTTCCTCGTGTGGTTACTGGCCGCGAAGGTACCCAAGCCCGGACGGTCAGGCAAGCCCGCGATGGCGGCTATAGCCACCGGTCACCCGTTTGATCTTGCCGTCCAGCTCCAGGTCGGCGAGCTGCTCCGCCAGTTCGGTCATCGGCAGCCCGCTGCGGCTGGCCAGATCGTCCAGGCCGTTGATGCCGGTGGTGAAATGCCCCAATAGGCCTGTGGTGTCGTCCGGGCCGCGGCCCGCCGACAGCGCCGGGCTGTGCTCCAGGGTACGGCGGAAATCGCCGAAAGCGTGCAGCACATCGTCGACGCTCTCCAGCCAGTTGGCGCCGTCGCGCAGCAGCCGGTGGCAACCCTTGCTGAGCGGGTTGTGCAGAGCGCCGGGGATGGCGAACACCTCGCGGCCCTGTTCGGCGGCGGTGCGGGCGGTGATCAGCGAGCCGCTGCGCAGCGCCGCCTCCACCACGATGGTGCCGAAACTGAGCCCACTGATCACCCGGTTGCGCGCCGGGAAGTACTCGCGGCGCGGCTGGCTGCCGGGGGCGAACTCGGTGACCAGGACGCCGCCGCCTTCGATGATCTGCTGCGCCAGCTTGCGGTGGTGGGATGGGTAGACGCGGTCCGGGCCATTGCCGAGCACCGCCACGGTGGCGCCGGACGCCGCCAGCGCGCCCCGGTGGGCGGCGGCGTCCACGCCCAACGCCAGCCCGCTGGTGATGGCGAAGCCGGCGGCGGCCAGCGCGCGGGCGAAGCGGAAGGCGTTGTCGGTGCCGTCGGCGGAGGCGGCCCGGGCGCCCACCATGGCCAGTTGCGGGCCGGCGAGCACGGCGGGATCACCGCGTACCGCGAGCACCCCGGGCGCGTCCGGCAGGTCCGCCAGCAGCGGCGGGTAGCCGTCGTCGCCCAGGGCCAGCCAGCGCCAGCCCAGCGAGGACAGGGCCGTCAGGGTCTCGCGCAGGGCTTCCGGCTGACGCAGCCGGCGGGCCGGCAGCCGGTTGTTATTGGGCAGCCAGGGCTGGAAGTGCTCCAGCGGGGTGTCGTCGGGGGAACATTCACGCAGTGCCCGGCCGAGCCGGGCGGAGTAGGGTGAAAAGGCGGCGCACAGCACCAGCCGTTTGAGTTGGGCATCCATCGCGCACCTCCTTGTGCGCCGTACTAGACGGTTTTCAGAATCGAATCAGTAGCTGCCTTCCGGGCTCTCCACGATGTCCTGCATGTAGATCGGCCGGGTGGATTCCATGATCAGGCCGTAGCTGACCTTTTCATGGACCCGGAACAGCACCAGGGTGCCGGCCTTGGTGCGGGGCAGGCGCACCATTTCGTCCTGCTGGCGGTCACGCACCAGCTCGCCCTGCTGGAAGATCTCCAGCACATGGCCGGGTTCCATGCCCTCGCGCTCGCCCTTGTTGATCACCACCACGTCGTGACGCGCCACGCTATTGATGCGGTCGAAGAAACGGATGATGTGGCCGGTGACTTTCTCGTCGGGGGCGTGGGGATAGAGCACCGCGCGCACTTCCCGGTCCGGCTGCTGGAACAGGCGGTCGTCCACGCGCACGTCCTCGGAGGAGCGGATCACCTCCAGGGTGGTCATGTCCTCTTGCTGATCGCGGACGCTGGCCAGGCCGGTGCGGCGGGCTTCGTAGCCGAGCACTTCCTGGGTCTCCGGGTCCACGTATTCCTCGCCCACCCGGTAAATGCCGTAGCGGCGCTGCAAATCGGCGAAGCGGTCTTCCGGGTCCCGGGCGTAGACGGTGTCGCCCATGCCGAACACCACCCGGCGGTCCTGGCCGCCGATCAGATAGGGGGCGGAGAGAATCTCGTCGCGGTCCATCACCAGGGCGTCTTTGAGATAGCTCTGGATGGCGCTCATGGGAATGGCGGGGATGGCGCTGTCGCGGTCCACTTCGCGCACCCGGGGCGTCAGCTTGACGGTGCCGTCGGACATCTTGCTGCGCTTCACGTTATCCCGGTTGACCGCCAGGCGCGGCTCGCCGTCCTGCCAGAATAGGCGGATTTCATCGCCGGGATAGATCAAATGCGGGTTGTCGATATCCGGGTTGTCGTGCCAGAGTTCCGGCCACTGCCAGGGGTTCTCGAGAAAACGACCGCTGAT
>JBFJUC010000016.1:0-18232 GCA_041624875.1 Alcanivorax sp. | reverse complement strand
GTTTTCTTGACTGGCCGGGCCCCGCTGCTAGCATTGCCCGCTGTTTACCGCCCCTTTTTAGCCGGATAGCTACTTCATGGATTTCAAGGCCATCAGCTCTGTCGTCGCCGAGGATTTCGAGGCGGTGAACCGCTTCATCACTCACCACCTGGACACCGAGGTACCGCTGATCCGCGAGGTGGGGGAGTATATCGTCGACTCCGGCGGCAAACGCCTGCGCCCGCTGGTGGGGCTGCTGAGCGCCCGCGCGTCCGGCTACACCGGCGCCCAGCACGTGGATGTGGCCGCGGTGATCGAGTTCCTGCACACCGCCACCCTG
Source organism: Alcanivorax sp. (assembly GCA_041624875.1). GTDB lineage: Bacteria > Pseudomonadota > Gammaproteobacteria > Pseudomonadales > Alcanivoracaceae > Alloalcanivorax. The sequence continues at coordinate 17,913 of JBFJUC010000016.1, read as the reverse complement.
CTCCACGACGATGTGGTGGACGAATCCAGCCTGCGCCGGGGCCGGCCCACGGTGAACGCGGTCTGGGGCAACTCCGCCAGCGTCCTGGTGGGCGATTTCCTGATTTCCCGGGCGTTCCAACTGATGGTGGCACTGCGCGATCAGCGCTTGCTGGAAATTCTGTCGCAAAGCACCAATACCATCTCCGAGGGCGAAGTGCTGCAGCTCATTAACACCCGCGACCCCAGCACCACCGAGCCCAGCTACATGCGGGTGATCCACCACAAGACCGCCAAGATGTTCGAGTCGGCGGCGGAGACCGGCGCCGTGCTGGGCGCCCGAACCGAAACCGACTTTTCGCAGGCGTTCGCCACTTTTGGCCGCCACCTGGGCATCGCTTTTCAGCTGATCGACGACGTTCTCGACTACCAGGGCGACGTGAACGAGCTTGGCAAGAACGTGGGCGACGATTTGGCCGAGGGCAAGCCCACCCTGCCCCTGATTTACGCCATTCAGCATGGCGCCCCGGAGCATGCCGGCCTGATCAAGGAGGCGATCCGCACCGGCGGCCTGGAACAACTGGAACAGATCGTCGAGATCGTGCACGACTGCGGCGGGCTCAGTTACACCGTGGAGCGGGCCGCCGAGCAAACCCGGCTGGCACTGGACGCCCTCGCGCCGGTGCCCGCGTCCCGCTACAAGGACGCGCTCCACGATCTGGCGGAAGAATCCTTGAAGCGAACGCACTAACATAGATGATGTCGAACCGCCCTTAACGGAGACCAAACGGATGAAATCAACCCTCGCCACGCTTCTCACCAGTGCCGCTCTGGCGCTGTCGCTGACCGGCTGCGCGCTCAGCCCGCAACAGATCGAAGTCAACCCCAAGGCCGAAGTCCAGCCCGCCAACCGCGGCAACAACCAGCCGGTGCAGGTGATCGCGGTGGATTCCCGTGATCGCAAGGAGTTCGGCTCGCGCGGCGGCGTTTACAAGGACACCTCCCTGGTGCAGCCGGCCAACGACCTGCGCCCGGCGATCGCCGAAACCGTTCGCCAGGGGCTGCAGACACTGGGCTACAACGCCTTCAACCCGGGCGGCGACGCCACCACCCTGGAAGTGCGCCTGGAAAAACTCGAGTACATCCCCGAAGAAGGGTCGGTGGTCAACGAAGTGACCCTGAACCTGGAGCTGGTGGCCGAGGCCCGGCGCGGCGACACCACCCATGTGGGCACCTACAAGAGCAGCGTCGAACACGATCTGCCCTTTACGCCCTCGGCGGCGCGCAACCAGGAAATGGTCAACGACATTCTTAGCCGCTCTATTGAGCGGATGCTCAACGACCCGGAGATGCAGGCGTTCCTGGCCGGCAACGACAACCCCTGAGCCGGTTCGTCAGTCGTTTTCCGGGCTCACCGACACCGAGGGCACCTCGGGGTCGGTGAGGTCGACGGCAAGCACCAGGGGACGACAGCAGATATGGCAGTCCTCCACATAGTCCTGATCCCCCTGGGACGGATCCACCAGCGCCTCGAAATGCTCCCAGCAATGGGGGCACTGCACGTCCACCGCGATTAACTCCATACCTTATCTCTCCTCGGGCAGCGCAAGCCGCGCCAGCCAGTCCGGCGTGCCGTCCACCGGCACCGGTTCGCCCTGCCCCCACACCGGCCCGGGCCAGCAGGGATCGTCGCGGAAGCGGGCGATGATGTGCACATGCAACTGCGGCACCAGGTTACCGAGGGCCGCGAGATTAATCTTGTCGGCGCCGGTGACTCTCTCCAGCTCTCCGGCCAGGTGGTTCACGGTGGCCAGCAGGCGTTGCTGATCGGGTTCCGGCAGATGATGCCACTCCCGCAGACCGTCGCGCTTGGGCACCACGATCAGCCAGGGGAAACGGGCGTCCCGCATCCAGCGCAGCCAGCACAGCCCGGTCTCGCCGAGGGCGCCGGTATCGGTCGCCAGGCGGGGGTGTAGTTCGATCATGCGTGCTCCCGTGATTGCGCCGCCGGACCCACCCAGGCGGCAAGAAGATGCGATCCTACGCAAAACGCTCTAGGATGATGCGCAAAAATAAGAATATATCGGTGTTAACCGTTGTGCGCCGATTTAACCATACCTGCTTGGGGGAACGTCATGGAATGGGTTGCCATCGTTACCGTCGTGGCGCTGCTGCAGTGCGCGCTGTTCAGCTTTGTGGTGGGCCGCGCCCGGGTCAAATACCAGGTTCGGGCACCGGCGGTTCAGGGCCACGAATTGTTCGAGCGCAGCCTGCGCATCCATGCCAATACCGTTGAGCAGCTGATTCTGTTCCTGCCTGGGCTGTGGTTGTGCGGCTGGTATCTGGAACCGCACGCCGCCGCGGCGGTGGGGGCGGTGTTCGTGATCAGCCGACAACTCTATTTCAACGCCTATCTGGAGTCACCCCGGGACCGAGGCCGCGGCTTTCTACTCGGCTTCCTGGCCACCCTGACCCTGCTGCTGGGCGGCCTGGGCGGCGCCCTGGCGGACCTGGTCGCGTCCCTTTAAACGGGGCGCTCAGCGGTAGTCCGACGGGCTCTTGCCGGTCCAGCGCCGGAACGCCCGGGCGAAATTGGAGGCGTCGGAATAACCCAGCGCCAGCGCGATGTCGTCCACGGACCGGCCACTCTGGGTCAGGTATTCCACCGCCAGGCCCTTGCGCAAATCGTCCAACAGCTTCTGGTAGCTGGTGCCCAATTGTTGAAGCTTGCGCTTGAGCGTCCGTGACGACATATGCATCTCCGAGGCCACCTCCTCGACGCCCGGGAAGCCGCCCGAGCCGGCCAGCATCACCCGTCGGACCTGACCCAGCAGCGCCGGCGGCGCCTTGATCTGCTCCATCTCCTGCTCACACTGAGCGGCGGCCATCTGCGCCAGGCGCGGATCGGCGAAGCGCAGGCGCCGCTGCAGCCGCTCGGCGGGGAAGCGCATCTGGCTGTAGGCGCAGTCGAAATAGATCGGTACCGGGATCATCGGTCGCAGGCGCGAAAAGTACGACGGCTCCGGGTAGGCAAAGCGCAGCTCGCCGAGGATCTCAATGTCCGGCATCAGCTGCAGGCCCATGAAGTGGAAGCTGGAAAACAGGCTTTCCGTGAGCAGCGGCCCGTGTTCGCCGAGGGACAGCATCTCGTTGAGTTGCAGCACCGCCCAGTCGCCCTCCACAAAGGCTTCCAGCTGAACAATGGTGCCGCGGGTGCGGAAAAACTTCACCGCCAGCTCAATGGCGTCCCCCAAAGTGTTGCTGCTCATCGCCGCGTAGCCGAGAAACCCGTGCGACGACAGCGGCATTGAGGCGCCCAGTTCCCAACCGATCCAGGGCTCGCCGGTCAGCGCCACCAGCCGCCGGGAAAAACGCTTGAAGGTCAAGGCGGTGACACGGGCCTTGGGATCGCGCCAGCAGCCCGGCTCAATGTCCAGGCCGGCCAGGGCCTCCTGTTCGTCGATCCCCCTTTTTTGCAGGGCCTCCAGCATCGGGCCCAAGTATTCGGCGGAAAGCGTGTAGTCTTCCGCCGTCATTTTTAGAATCGTCATGCGCTTTGCCCGTGTTCACAACCTGTGTCTTCGCCCAACCCGGGCTACCCGCCAATGGCCCAAAATGACCAGGCAAGCCACACGATAACCGCTTCCCAAGCGCCGGAGCAAGCCCCTGCCACCAAGGAGCCATAACCGGATCGTTTGTGTATTGCCGCGCCGGGCCGGCTCTTGCTAGCGTGAAAGTCCATTTTTCATGCCGAGGACCCGGCCATGACCGCCGCCCCCCTGAAAGGAAAGACCCTGTTCATCACCGGTGCCAGCCGCGGCATCGGCAAGGCCATCGGCGTGCGCGCCGCCCGCGACGGCGCCCGGGTGGTGCTGTTCGCCAAGACCACGGAACCGCACCCCAAGCTGCCGGGCACGCTTTATACCGCCGCCGAGGAAATCCGCGAGGCCGGCGGCGAGGCGCTGGTGTGTGTCGGCGACATCCGCTACGAAGACCAGGTACAGGCCGCCGTGGACCAGGCAGAAGCCACGTTCGGCGGCATCGACATTCTGGTTAATAACGCCAGTGCCATCGCCCTGACGCCCACCGAAGCCACCACCATGAAGTCCTACGATCTGATGAATCAGGTCAACAGCCGCGGCACCTTCATGACCAGCAAACTGTGCTTGCCGCTGCTGCGCCGGGCGGATAACCCGCACATTCTCAACCTGTCGCCGCCGCTGAACATGAATCCCGCCTGGTTCGGCCGCCATCTCGCCTACACCATGGCCAAGTACGGCATGAGCCTGTGCGTGCTGGGCATGGCGGACGAATACGCCGGCAAGGTGGGCGTGAACGCGCTCTGGCCGCGCACGGCCATCAACACCGCCGCGGTACGCAACCACCTGGGCGGCGAAATGGCGGTGCGCGCGGCGCGCCAGCCGGAGATCATGGCGGACGCGGCCCATTGGATCCTGACCCGGCCCCAGGCGGAGTGCAGCGGCAACTTCTTTATCGACGACGAGGTCATCCGCCAGGCCGGCGTCACCGATTTGTCGGTGTACAAGGTCGACCCGCAGCTTTCCGACGACCAGTTACTGCCTGATTTCTTCCTCGATTAACCCCTTTGGCGCCGCCACGTCCGGGCCGCCGGCACCACTGGCAAAGATTGTCACATCTTGCCGGCGCGCGCCGGTGGCCGCGCCCCCTCCCGACTCCTGCGTCGCCAACCGACTGATTTTACTGCAAAAATAATTTTATATGCTTTGGCATGGTTCTCGCTTTTATGGGTTCAGGCAACGAGTAAAGCGTCATGAGCAAGGTGATAAGAATTGAAAAGCGGCACCCGGAAACCGCTCTGGAGAACCTGAACCGGCTCACCGGCCTGGATTTTCAGGACTGGCCGGAGTCTCTGCTGGAGTGTGGCGACGATAGCGCCGCCGGTGACCGCACCGAAAACCCGACGCGTCGGGGGGAGAGGGGCTTGCCGCCACGGCGGCAGGCCCATCAAGGGGGATAAGGCGCCTTCAGGGGGGTCAATAATTGGAAATCAGCTTGTCCTGGGGCCGCAGCGCCGAGCCCCGACGCTGCATATACAGCTCTTCCACCACATAGCGCATACCCGGGTCCGAGAGTCGCAGGGACACCTGAACCTGCTCCACGCTGTCATTGAAGCGCAGGCGCACCAGGCCCGACAGCAAAGCGCTACCGTCACCGTTCACTTCGGCGGCATCGACCAGGATCGCCTGATCGTTGTTGGTGTCCAGATAGCGCACCAGTAGCTGCACCGTGCCGGGCTTACCCGAAATCCGGGCCCAGGCGGCCACATTGAATTCGGCATCCCATTGCCGCGCTTTGGCCGGACGCCCGTCCGCCCAAATCCGGCTGGGCACCTTGGCGATGAATTTCTCAATCATGAATTCGTATCTCTGACTCATACTTTCCTATGGAGTGTAAGCGCTCGCCCCGGGTTCCCGCCACGTTGGACTTGGCGGCCGGGCTGGGAATTCCGTCACAGCCCGCCACATCCATTCCACCCATCGATTGTCCCATTGTCTGACAGAAACAATCAGACCCTTTGGTTCGGCGCTCTATCATATCGTTCATCAAGGCGCGACCTCACCGGTCGCCGACATTCTCACCACGAGGAGAAACGATCATGGGTGAACTGAAAGAGATTCGCGACCAGCAAGACAACCTGATTCAGCGTGCCAAGACCCTAGGTAACAAGCTCTACCTGGCCGGTCTCGGCGCCTACAGCAAAGCCGGTGACAGCTCCGAGGAGCTCTACGGCAAATACGTACAAGCCGGCCAGGAAGCCTACGGCGACGAGGCCGAAGGCAAATCCAAGACCCTTCTGGCGGGCCGCGGATTGATAGTAAGCACTCGCAAACTGATCGACGAAGCCCCCCAGAAGCGCCACCAGGTGTACGAGCGGTTCGTCGCCAGCGGTAAGCAGGAACGCGGCGAAAAAGCCGAGGAAACCAACGAATTCGTGCTGGCCGGCCTGGGCGCCGTGAGCACTCTGCGCGAACAAAGCCAGAAACTGTTCGACGACCTGGTCAGCACCGGCGAAAAAGAGCGCGCCTGATTTCTGACATTCTGCCGACTCTCCTTTAATGGGGCCCTCCTGGGCCCCTTTTTTTTGCTCGGCTTTGGCCCGAATACCCCATGACAGGGGCGGAACACCGGACTAGTCTCTGCCTTTCAGCACGGTGCGCGAATCCGCCACCGCTTTTTCCGACCACGGGACAACGCAGCATGGCAAAACGCGGACGGGAACGTCGACCCGCCTCCACCACCGGGCGCCTCTGGAAACTGACCGGCATGACGACCTCCATCGCCACCCGCGTCGCCTCTCATCAGGTGAAAGGACTGTTTCAGTCGGAGCAGGACCGCGCCACCAGCCGCGAGGCACTGATGCGCCACATCGGCCAGGAGGTGGCCGCCACACTCGGGCAAATGAAAGGCGCGGTCATGAAGGTCGGGCAGATCGCATCGCAGATGCAGGACGTGTTGCCCCGGGAAATCAGCGAGCAATTAGCGGTACTGCAGAACGCCTCCGCGCCGATGCCCTTCCATGTGATCCGCCGGCAACTGGAAAAGGAGCTGGGCGGCCCGGTGGGCGACTATTTTCAGGCGTTCGACGAGACGCCTTTCGCGGCCGCGTCCATTGGCCAGGTTCACCGGGCCACCACGCTGACCGGCGATGATGTGGTGGTGAAGATTCAATATCCGGCGGTCAAGGCGTCCATCGACTCGGACATGAAGCACCTGAAACGCATTCTCAAGCTTGGCAGCTTGCTGCGTGTGGACGAGCGCGCGCTGGACGCGGTGTTCAAGGAAATCCGCGCGCAACTGGAAGAAGAACTGGATTACCTGCGCGAAGCGGACAACATACGGCTGTTCCAAGCCTTCCATGCGGAAGACGAAGACCTGGTGATTCCGACCGTGTTCGCCGAGTTGTCCGGCACTACGGTGCTGACGTTAAGTTTCGAGGCCGGCGTTGCCCTGGAACAGGTCAGCGACGAAAACGGCTTTGATCAGGCGTTGCGAAACCGGCTGGGTGAGCGCCTGTTCGATATTATCGGGCGACAGATTTTCGAACTGCGCACGGTGCACTGTGACCCGCACCCGGGTAATTTCGCGTTCCGCACCGACGGCAGCATCGTGCTGTATGATTTCGGCGCGGTGAAACGGCTGCCGGAAGAAGACGTGCGCCTGATGGCCAGCCTGGTGCGCGCCTCACTGGACGCGGACTGGCGGGCTCTGGACCGGGCTTTGCTGGCGATCGGCGCACGCCGCGCCGACAGCGAGGTGCCCGACCGTCTCTACCAGGCCTGGGTGCCGCTGCTGCTCAAGGCGTTCGCCGAAACCCCCTTTGACTTCGGCCAGGCCAGCTTGCACCAAGACGTCGTGCAGCAGGCTCGACGTACACCGCTGGAAGAAATGCTCAAGTTCCAGCCCAGCTCGCGCACCTTGCTGGTACAGCGGGTGGTGGGCGGTCACTACTGGACCATGAAAAATCTGGGCGTGGCGACCGCTTTCCGGCCAAGACTGGAGAAACTGCTGACACAGGCGGACTGACTTTTAGCGCGCACAGCAAAACGCCGGCTTGCGCCGGCGCCAGGGTCACTGTGTTGTCGCGGGTTAAAAGGCGGAGCGCAGACCGACGCTCACCGCGGAAATTTCTTCCTCGTCCTGGTCGTAGTAGCGCATGTATTCCAGATTGGCGCCCAACGTATCGGTGATGTTGAAATCCAGACCCGCGCCATAGGATTCATCTTCGAAACGTTCGCTCTCGTCCGTGCTGACGCCCGCCACGGTGTACTTAACGTCGGCTTTCATTTTGGTGTAGCCGCCGATGACATAGGGGTGGATAGTCTCGGAAAGCGGTGCGGAAAGTTTCAGGTAGCCGCCGTACATATGGTCCATGTCGTACTCGAAGGTACCCAGCGGCGCGCTTTTGGAATCACCATCAATGCCGGTGCCACCACGGGCTTCCAGCGCAATGAAGTCATTGAATTCAAAGCCGGCGCGCAACGTCACGCCGTCCACTTTCAGGGTGTCTTCATCAACGTCATCGTTGTCGTACTGAATTTGATTATAGTTGGCGCCGATGTAAGGCCCGGCCGCGAAGGCGCCACCGGCCATCACCGAACAGGACAACACCATTGCACTACTCAGAATTCGGATCTTCATGTGCCTCTCCTTTGCGTTAGAAGTCAGTATTTTGAACATTGATACTTGGAGCCGTTCCTGCGGCCCGGTTAAATACGGTAAAAGGGCAGTGACGGAGTTCACGCTTTGCGAGGGGGACGGATAATGCAGGGACGTTCATGGTTTGCGGGGCTCTGCTTTCTTCTGGCCGCGGGGGCGGCGCAGGCTCTGGAACTGGAGAAGCAGGTCTCCGATTATCAGGCGTCACCGGAGCTGCGCTGGCTGGAGGCGGCTCCGGGGGAGCTGTCTCCCGAGGAAGCGCTGGCCGCATTGCGCAGCGGTAAGGGTCAGAGATTGGGCAGCCGCTATCCCTCGATGGGGTTTCGGGAACAGGATCAGTGGTTTCTTTTGAACCTGGACAATCAATCGGACACCGGGCTCTGGTACCTGCGCGCCGGGCGCCCGCATCTGGATTACCTGGACATGTATGTCTACGACCAGGTGGGCACCTTGCTGAACCATAAGCGCAGCGGCGACAGGGTGCCCTTCGCGGCGCGCCCCTTCCCTCACCACCAGCTTATTTATCCGCTGGCTATCCCCCAGCAGGCGCGGTGGTCCGTTTTGTTCCATGCCCGCGGCGACAATGTGATCGACTTTCCATTGTCGATTCGCACCCCGGATGAATTTAACCAGCATGACGGCTACCTGAAGCTCAGTTACGGCTTCTATTTCGGCTCGGTACTGATCATGTGCCTGTTCAATCTGCTGATTTTTTTCTCCATTCGTGAGCCCAGCTATCTGCTTTACGTACTCTATCTGGGTTGTTTTGGACTGAACCTGTTCGCGCGGGAGGGCCTGGCCTACCAGTGGCTGTGGCCCCATGCCAGTGAATGGAACCACCGCAGCCTGCCGGTGCTTAACCTGCTGACGCTGGCCTTCTCGATCTTCTTTTCCTGCTCCTTTCTTGAGCTTAAGAAGGCGGCGCCGGCGCTCCACCGCGTGCTGACGCTGATCGGTCTGGCGCTAATAACTCTGGCCCCGTTCACACTTCTCAACTTCACGTTTTTCATTCAATTTTCGTCGGCGATTATTTTCCCCTGGCCGTTCATCGCCATCGCCCTGTCAATCTGGTCGATACGTCAAGGATACCAACCGGCACGCTTCTTCCTGCTCGCCTTTACCGCCGTGGGCCTGGCCTCGGTGATCTACATCCTCAAAACCTTCAACCTGATCGGCGGCAGTTGGTTGATTGAGAACACGCTGCAGCTGGGCACCGTCACCGAGGCGTTATTATTGTCCTTCGCGCTGGCGCATCGCATGACCACGCTGAAATCGGAGAATGAGCGCATACACAAGGAAGCTCAGGAGGCGCTGGAACGTCGCGTCGAGGAACGCACCCATGAGCTGAACACCGCACTCAGTGCCCGCAGTGAGTTTCTCGCCGTTATGAGTCATGAAATCCGCACCCCGCTTAACGGCATTATCGGCACGGTGGATATGTTGCGCGACTCCCAGCTGGACGATACCCAGCGGCGACAGCTGTATGTGATTGAACAGTCCGGCAATACCTTGCTTGATTTGATCAACGATGTTTTGGACTACTCGCGTCTTGATGCCGGCAAAATGCCCATCGAACAGACCGGGCTGGACCTGCCGGCGCTGATCGGTGAGTGCGTCGCGCTGTTCGAGCACCGTGCCCGCCTGAACGCGAATTCCCTGGTTGAACATCTCGATACGGATCTTGGCGAGTACTGCGTCGGCGACCCGGTCCGGCTGCGCCAGATACTGGTCAACCTGATTAGCAACGCGGTCAAATTCACTGAAAACGGACGCATTGAAGTCGCCGCGCGCCGGGACGAGGCGAATCGGGATTACGTCTTGTTCGAGATCACGGATTCCGGCATCGGCATTCCCCCCGATCAGCAATCCCGGCTGTTCGACTACTTCCATCAAGGCGACCAGACCAGCCGGCGCCGTTACGGCGGCACCGGGCTGGGGTTGGCGATCTGCCGCCAACTGGCTGAAATCATGGGCGGCGAGATCGGCTTTCGCAGCAGCGAGGCGAGCGGCTCCTGTTTCTGGGTCCGGCTGCCGTTGCCGGCCGGCATAGCAGAGGCGGATTCGCCGACCGCGGAAGCAGTACGGTCCGACGACGTGGTGAGCGCCCGGTTGCTGATCGTCGACGACAACCACATCAACTTGCTGGTGGCCGAAGGGCTGTGCCGAAAACTCGGCCACCAATGCGAAACGGCGGAAAGCGGCGCCGAAGCGCTGGCGGTGTTGCTGTCACGGCCGGCGCAGTTTGATCTTATTCTGATGGATTGCGAGATGCCGGACATGGACGGTTTTGAAACCACCCGGGCGATTCAGGGTTTGCAGCGCCAAGGCCGCCTGCCGGTGATCCCGGTCATCGCGTTGACCGCCCATGCGGTGCCGGACAAGATCGCCGCCTGTCATGACGCGGGAATGGTGGGGCATATCGCCAAGCCAGTGAATCTGCGCCGCCTGGACGAATCGCTCAGCGGTGCGCTCAGGGGTATGGCAAACAGCCGTTAAACGCTCTTCAGCAGGTAGTCCGTGAAGCGACTCAGGTCATTGAGCGAGGCGCAGCGCCGCGCGGCGCGGCAATACGGCTGATAGCGAGCCATGATGGCGTCACCGCTGTTCCAGCGCGACGGCGGCTCCGGATTCAGCCAGAACACCTGTTTGGCGCGGCGCGACACCTCCGCCAGGTGCTGCTCCCCGGCGGGAAGGTCGTTGTTGCGCGCATCGCCGAGGATGATCACGGTGGTGTGACGGTCGATTTCGGAACCGCACAGGGCCACAAATTCCTCGAACATGGTGCCGTAATCGGTACCGCTTCCGGAGACCCGGTCGAGAATCCGACCCACCGCCAGATCCGGCGGATAGCGGTCGAAGTCATCGGTGACCTCATCAAAGCGGGCGGCAAACGCAAAGCTGCGCACCCGCGGCAGCACATCGGTCATGGCGTAGAGAAACTGCAGCAGGAATCGGGCGGCGTCGCGCACCGAGCTGGAGACATCGCAGATCACCAGTACCTTGGATTTTAGCCGGCGCTTCTGGCGCCAGTGCAGCTGCACCGGCACGGCGTTGTAGCGAAGGCTCGAGGCCAGGGTACGGCGCGCGTCCAGGGTGCCGCGTTTGGCTTTCTTCTGACGGCGCTGATGAAGGCTGGCGAGCCGGCGCGCCATCCGCCGCACCAGCGTCTGCACCTGTTTGAATTCACGCAGGTCGCGGAAAGGGGCGGCGCGCATGGTCTCCTCACGCAGCGCACGTCCGTGGGCGCGCCCGTGCAAATTGAACTGCCGCCGCACGTGGCGCACCGCCAGCTCACGCACCTGCTGACGCCACTCACGCAGTTCACCGGCACGCCGCTGGTCGGCGCCGCGCGGCGCCGCATCCAGTCGCAGAATCTCATCGTCCACCGCGCCCATGCCCATGTTCATCAACAGGCGGCGGGCGTACAGACCCTGTTGCGTAATCACCTGCATATCGGTGAAATCCATCTCACCGGCGTTACGCGCCAGGGTCTGCTCCAACTGCCCCGCGTCCTGGGCGACCAGCTCCGCGGCTTGCTCGGAAAGGCCCTGCCCTTCCTGCGGAGACAACGCTTCGGCATCGGCCTGCGGCTCCGCAGCGTCCTCCTCCTCGGCGGATTCGAAATGGAAGAACGCCTCGAAGCAAGCATCGAAATCCGGGCGTTCCGGCTGGCTTTTCACCAGGGTCAGCGCCAGGGTTTCACGGAACTGTTCGCGGGGGTGGTAACCGATCAGGGCGGCGGCGCGGAAGGCCTCTTCCGCCTCCGTGGGCGAAACGCGCACGCCGGCGCCGCGCAGGGCGCGGACGAACTCATGCAAACGGCGGTCGGCCATGGCGGTGCCTCAGGCGGAACGGGGTTTACGGAACCAGTGCGGCAGCAGATCGCGGGCCAGCGCCACGTCCTGCTCGTTCTTGAGCACCAACGCCAGGGTCTGCTCGACCAGCTCCGGCTCAAGCGTGTCCGCATGCAGCAACACCAGAGCCCGCGCCCAATCCAGGGTTTCCGAAATCGCCGGCAGCTTTTTCATATCCTGCTCGCGCAGATGTTGGATAAACGCCACCAGTTGATCGCGTAACTGGTCGCCCAGCTCCGGCACGCGCTCGGCCAGTATACGCCGTTCCAGAGCGGCATCGGGATAGGGAATATAAAGGTGCAGGCAGCGCCGCTTGAGGGCGTCGGAAAGCTCGCGCTGATCGTTACTGGTGAGGAACACCAGCGGCTGATGCCGGGCCTTCACGGTGCCCATTTCCGGGATCGAAATCTGGAAATCAGACAACAACTCGAGCAGGAAGGCTTCGAACTCCTGGTCTGCTTTGTCGATTTCATCAATCAACAGCACCACTGGTTCATCGGCACGCAGGGCGCGCAGCAGGGGCCGTGGCTCAAGAAAGGTATCGCTGTAGAAAGCGTCACCGAGGTCACCGAGCCGTTCCATGCTCTGCTCAAGACTGTCGGTGTCCGCCAGCATCCCGCTGAGCTTGTCACGCAACAGCTGGGTGTAGAGCAACTGCTTGCCGTACTTCCATTCGTACAGCGCGCGGCTTTCATCCAGGCCCTCGTAGCATTGCAGGCGGATCAGCGGGGCTTCCAGGAACGCGGAAGCGGCTTTCGCCAATTCCGTCTTGCCCACCCCGGGCGGGCCTTCCACCAGCACCGGCTTGTGCAACTGCGCCGCCAGGTAGACCGCCAACGCGGTGCGCTGGTCGCAGATGTAACCTTGCCCGGCGAAGCTGGCAATAACGTCGTCGAGGGAATCGATTCGGGTTTTCATGATCGGTCAGGCTCCCGGCCGCCGGCGCCCGACTCAGTGCAGAGTGGTGCCTTCGGCCACTTCCACGGCGGGCGGTTCCACCACCGGCTCGCCGTCTTCGTCGGTAACGTCAAAGCGCATGGAATGCACTTCGCCGTCTATCATGTCGGGAATCCGGTCCAGGAAAGTGTCCAGGTGATCGGAATCGAAATGACGCTCCAGATCGTCCAGGGTCTTCCACTGCTGCCACAGCATGATCACCCTGGGAGTGTCCGCCTTGACGTACACCTCGTAGGACACACAGCCGTGCTCGGCGCGGGCCTGAGTGGCCAGCTCCTGGGCCAGTGCCACGGCGCTTTCGCGCAGCGTATCACGGACCGGAATCACACCTTTTACGATGACCATATTGCCCCGGGGGTAGGAAAATAGCCGACCAGTATAACACGGCCAGCGCTTCCCCTCACCCCGCGGCGCGGCGGATCCGCGCCTAGAGGGCCGCTTTGAAGGCGACGGAATCCGCCAGCGGGGCGCGCCCGATACGGGTCCGGTTGGCGGCCACTTCCGGGTCCTCATAACCAAAGCTAATGCCCACCAGAATGGCGGTGGACGCCGGCTCGCCAAAGATTTCGCGCACATCATTGGGGAAGTAACGCATGCTGCCCTGGGCACAGGAGCCAACGCCGTGGGCGGTCATCGCCAGCATCAGGGACTGGATGTACATGCCCACGTCCAGCGCCACGGTGGGGCCAAACTCCCGCTCCATGCCGATAAACACCACATGGGGCGCGTCGAACAGTTCGAAATTACGCAGCTGCGCGCGCATACGTCCCGGTTTGTCGTCCCGGTCGATGCCCATGTTGTTGTACAACTCCACGGCGCAATCCACCTGCCGCTGCCGGTATACGCCGCTGAATTTGCCCGCGTTAGGCTCGAAGTCCGGCTCCATGGGCACGCCCGCGGTCACCTTTTCCACCATCCGTCGGCGCAATTCATCGCGCACCTCGCCGGAGGCCACGAACACCTTCCAAGGCTGGATATTGCAGTTGGAGGGCGCCAACTGGGCGAGTTCGAATATTTGCTTGAGGGTTTCTTCCGGCACCGGCTTATCCAGGAAGCCGCGCACTGAGCGACGCGAACGGAGGGCGTCGGCCAGGGACTGGGTTTCAGCGCTCATGAACCTACCTTCTAATTATGGAATAGCGTTCCATCCTAGCGTCTGACGACGGGGATTTCGATCCTTGCGGCTACAAACGGTCCCCGGCCGCCCAGCAGCGCCCGCCCAGGGCAATGATCTCCACCTGGTCGCCAGCGTTATCGGCCAGCTCGCGCCGCCGCGCCGGCGACACGTCGAGCATCGCAATGCCCAGGCCGAACATGACCGCGATGGCCGCCTCGGCCTCCCGCTGGGCGGGCACCGGCGGCCGGTCCTGGGCGGCCACCGCTTCACGCACGTCTTCGGCCAGCTCGTTGACCATCAACTGGAGCTCGCCATGGATACGCCGACGATAGCTGGAACGCCGACCCAGGCGCTGTTGGACCAGCAAGCGGAATTCGTTCTCATAGTCCTGCTGAAAGCGCACGAAACGCGCCACCAGTTCACGCACGGCCCGGGCCGCGCCCACTTCAATCATGCTGCGCCGACCCTCCGCCATGGAGGAGCGCAGGTGAAAACAAGCGCGGTCGATCAGAGCCAGGCCCAGAGCTTCCATGTCCGGAAAATGGTTGTACAGGGACGTGGCGGCCAGCCCCGCTTCCCGAGCCACCTCGCGCAGCCCCAGGCTGTCCAGGCCCCGACCGTCGGCCATCAAACGGCCGGCGGCGTCCAGGATTCGTCCACGGGTCTGCTTTTTCTGTTGCTGCCGGGCCCCTTCGCTCATTTTACGAACACTCGTTAGTCCAGATGCCGTGCATATAGCCACATAAAGCGACTCCAGTGCAAGAGCACAAAAATCATTTGACTAACAACTGTTCATAAAACAAAATGCCGAACACTTGTTAGTTGTAACCGGCGACGAAGGCGCCAACACTGGCCCTTTATTCGTTGGCGGCGCATTATCCAACGGTCGCCACACTCAAAAACAACACCCGGGGCCGGCCCGGCCGTAGCCACCAGAAATGACAGCAAAAAGGGGTTTCGCATGAACTACTTCGTTACCGGCGCGACCGGTTTCATTGGCCGCTTCTTGGTGGCGCGTTTGCTCAAGCGCGAGGGCGCCCGGGTGTTCGCCCTGGTGCGGCCGGGCTCCGAGTACAAGCTGGATGCCATGCGACGGCGATTGTGCGTGGAAGAGAGCCGCCTGGTGCCGATCACCGGCGACCTGACCAAGAAGCTCCTCGGCGTCAGCAAGCGCGACCAGGATGACCTGGTCGGCCAAATCGATCACTTCTTCCATCTGGCCGCCATCTACGATCTCAGCGCCGATGAGAATACGCAGCGCTACATCAACATTGAGGGCACCCGGCAAACGCTGAAGCTGGCCGAGAAGGTCAACGCCAAGGCGTTCCATCATGTCTCTTCGGTGGCCGCCGCCGGGCTCTACGAGGGCACCTTCAGCGAGGATATGTTCGAGGAAGCCGGCGAACTGAACGACCCCTACCTGCTCACCAAGCACGAATCGGAAGCCCTGGTGCGCCACGAGAGCCGCATCCCCTGGCGGATTTACCGACCGTCTCTGGTGGTCGGCCACTCCCAGACCGGGGAAATGGACAAAATCGACGGCCCCTACTATTTCTTCAAGCTGATACAAAAGCTCAAGGATTTCCTGCCCAACTGGATCCCGCTGGTCGGCGTGGAAAGCGGCCATTTCAATATCGTGCCGGTGGATTTCGTCGCCGATGCGCTGGATCACATCGCCCACCAAGAGGCGGGCAACGGCCAGTGCTTCCATCTCACCGCCGATCGCAGCTACAACCTGGGCGAGGTGATGGACATCATCGCCAGTGCTGCCCAGGCCCCGCGCATGCCGGTGCGGATCGACCAGCGCATGTTCGACGCGGTGCCCGGTTTCGTGCGCCGCGGCGTCAGCGCCCTGACCCCTCGGGTGCTAATCAATCAGGCGATGGAAAATCTCGACATCCCACCGTCGCTGATCAAGTTCCTGACCTTCCCCACCGAGTACGACAACAGCCGCGCCGCCGCGGCGTTGGAAGGCAGCGGCATCGACGTGCCGGAGCTGGAAAGCTATGTGCAGCAACTGTGGGACTTTTGGGAAAACCATCTGGACCCGGACCGCGACGAGCGCGAGGACGAACTGCAGCCGCTACCGTCTCTGCCGGAGCGCGCCGAAGACAAGATCGTCATGATCACCGGCGCCACCTCCGGGATTGGCAAGGCGTCGGCCCTCAAGCTGGCGCGCGCCGGCGCCACCGTACTGGTGGTGGCCCGCACCCCGGAAAAGCTTGAAGAGACCTTGCACGAAATCAAGCAGGTGGGCGGCAACGCCCGCGCCTACCGGTGCGATGTGTCCAACCTGGAGGCAGTGGACGAATTGATCGAGCAGGTGCTGGCCGACTACGGTCGGGTGGACATCCTGGTCAACAACGCCGGCCATTCCATCCGGCGGTCGGTGGTGCACTCCTTCCAACGCTTTCATGATTTCGAACGCACCATGCAGCTGAACTATTTCGGTTCGCTGCGGCTGATCATGCGGCTGATGCCGGGCATGATCGAGCGAGGCTTCGGCCACGTGATCAACATCTCCAGTATCGGCGTGCTGACCAACGCACCGCGTTTCTCCGCCTATGTGGCGTCCAAGGCGGCGCTGGATTCCTTCACCCGCTGCGCCGCCAGCGAGATGGCGCACCAGGGGATTCATTTCACCACCATCAATATGCCGCTGGTGCGCACGCCGATGATCGCGCCCACCAAACTCTACAACCACGTGCCCACCATCAGCCCGAACCAGGCCGCGGACATGATCTGCGACGCCATTGTGCGGCGCCCCAAGCGCATCGCCACGAGCCTCGGCATCATGGGCCAGGTAATGCACTTCCTGACCCCCAAGGTCACCGAGACGATTATGAACACCGGCTATAAGATCTTCTCGGACTCCGCCGCCGCCATGGGCGGCAAAGAAAAAACGCCGAAGAAAATCAGCCGCGAACAGGCGGCGTTCTCGCGACTGTTCAAAGGGATTCACTGGTAAGCCGGTGATGGCCGGCGGAAGGGTAGCGCTGGCCATTGATCAAACGCTTGTTTGAATGCAATCTTAGGAGGTCTTCCATATCCGTGGGGTGCCTCCAATGAACGACATCGAATGGCAGCGTCCGGATCTCCGACCGCATATCAAACGCATTTCCGCCGCCACCGGCTGGCGCTGGCGGCAGCGTTTCTCCCCCCGTGGTGCTTTGCGCCGCCGGGTCGCCGGCAAGGTGGTTCTGATTACCGGCGCCAGCTCCGGCATCGGCGCCGGGCTCAGCCACCGATTGGCCCGGGCCGGCGCCACCGTGCTGCTGGTGGCCCGCTCCATTGAGAAACTGCAGGACACCGTGGACGATATCCGCGCCGACGGTGGCCGCGCCCACGCGTACCACTGTGACCTGGCCGATCTCGACAGCTGCGACCGGCTGTGCGAGCACGTTCTCGCCGAACACGACAGCGTGGACATTCTGGTCAACAACGCCGGCCGTTCCATCCGCCGCTCCGTCATGCACAGCCTGGACCGCTTCCACGACTACCAGCGCACCATGCAGCTGAATTACTTCGGCGCCATCCGGCTGGCGATGAATCTGATTCCCGCCATGCAGGCGCGGGGGCAGGGCCATGTGATCAACGTATCGACCATGGGCGTGCAGAGTGCCCCAGCGCGCTTCTCCGCCTACCTGGGTTCCAAATCGGCGCTGGAGGGCTGGACCCTGGCGGCCCAAAACGAACTGGTGCATACCGGCGTGGAATTCACCCTGATGAACTACCCCCTGGTGCGCACGCCGATGATCGCACCCACCGCCATTTACCGCTACGTCCCGGCTATGAGCGAAGAGCGCGC
>JBFJUC010000015.1:0-18249 GCA_041624875.1 Alcanivorax sp. | reverse complement strand
CTGCTCGTCGGTGCCGTGGGCTTCGATGGTGGCCACCGCGCCGTGGGACAGGCCCGGGTACATGCTCCAGGACCAGTTGGCGGTGCCGGTCATTTCGGAGATGGCGATGCTGGAGGAGCCGGGCAGGCCCTGGCCGCCGAATTCCGGGTCGCCGCCCATGGCCGGCCAGCCGCCTTCCACGTACTTGCCGTAGGCTTCCTTGAAGCCTTTGGGGGTGGTGACCACGCCGTTCTCGAAACCACAGCCTTCCTCGTCACCGGAACGGTTCAGGGGGGACAGTTCGTTTTCGGCGAATTTGGCGCCTTCTTCAAGAAAGGCGTTGAGCAGTTCGCTGTTCACTTCTTCCAGACCCAGCTTGGCGTAGTGGCCGTCCAGGTCGAGGACTTCGTTCAGCACAAAGCGCATATCGCGCAGGGGAGCCTTATAGTCAGGCATGTCGGTTCTCCCAGAGTGGTTTGCAGTGCAGGGAAACCGGCCCCGGAGGTCTGTGAAAAGAGCAGCGAAACGGGGCGGGTCCATCGTCAGGACGGCAATGGTAGCGCCGCCCGAAAGCCGGTGCCCACAACTATTTGTGACCCACAAGTCAAACAAGCGTTTGAAACCACTTTTCGCCTGGCAAGGCTGGTATAGTTCCGCTCAGTATCAGGGCACAAAAACAGGAGCGACCCGCCATGATCGACCCCAACCTGCTGGACATTCTGGTCTGTCCAGTGAGCAAGGCACCGCTGATTTTCGACGAGCGGAAGAACGAACTGATGTGCAAGGCGAGCGGCCTCGCCTACCCGGTGCGCGACGGCATTCCTGTCATGTTGGAAGAAGAAGCTCGCACCATGGAAGACGACGAACTCCGCTCTTTGTAAGCCCGAGAACCACCGCAAGGACCCCCGATGAAACGGCTGCTCTCCTCATCGCTGTTACTTTTTTTCTTCGTTTTCACCGCCGGCCAGACCGCCTTAGCCCAACCGGCGGCGACCGATAACGGCGACGCCCCCGCCAAAGGCGCCACCGATGACAACGACGTGGCCGCCGCCCAGGACAAGGCCCGCCAGCAGCGTGAAGCCTGCCTGCTGCGCGCGGCGCAGACCGCCGGCGACGATGTCACCCTGGAACAATTGCGGGGCTGGTGCGACAGCGGCATCAAACGGCGGCTGCCCCACGAGGACGCCTTGCGCGCCCGCCTGGCGCTGGAGCAGACCAGCCAGGAAAACCCCTTCGTGATCACGCCGCACCGGCGCAACTACCTGATGCCCTACAGCCACTGGAGCAACCCCCAGTGGAACGACCCGGATCGCGAGGACCAGAACCTGGATTCCGGCGAGGTGAAGTTTCAGTTCTCCCTGAAAGCACCGGTGTATGACGACTTCTGGGACGACAGTACGGTGTACATAGCGTTTACCTCGGTGTTCTTCTGGCAAGCCTACAACAGCGAGGAATCGCGCCCGTTCCGGGAGATCAACTTCACCCCGGAGGTATTTCTCGCCAAACCCATCGACTGGCAGCTTGGCCCGGTGCAGTCCGAATTGCTGGCGTTCGGCTTTCGCCATGACTCCAACGGCGAGGACGAGCCCACCTCTCGCAGCTGGAACCGTCTGTATCTGCGCCACGTGTCGCAGATCGGCTCTTACTATGTGTCGGTGATGCCCTGGTACCGCATCCCCGAGAAAGAGAAGGACTTCCCCCTGGACCCGCGCGGCGACAACAACCCGGACATCGAAAAATTCATGGGCAATTTCCAGCTGGAAGTGGCCCGGGTGTTCGGCAACCATGTGCTGGAATTGATGGTGCGCAATAACCTGCGCTCGGACAACAAAGGCGCCGGGCAGATCAACTACTCGTTCCCCATCAATGATCGCTTCAAGGGGCTGGTCCAGGTATTCACCGGTTACGGCGATTCGCTGATCAATTACGACGATTACGAAACCCGCTTCAGCCTCGGCATCCTGCTCACCGACACCCTCTAAACCTTCGCGGGTAGGAGCGGGCTGTGGGAGCGGGCCCCGCCCGCGAAAGGGAGCAAAGCTCCCGGCAGGATCCCAGAGCACTCTCTAACGGCCAGCGGGCTTCACGTTGTTTTCCTGAAGCAAGCGCAACACTGGCCGGATGATTCCGACACGATTGATTACCGGTGCCAGCCACGGCATCGGCCTGGCGATGACCGCGCGCTGCCTGCGTGCCGGGGCGCGGGTGTTCGCCGTCAGCCGCGACCCGGTACGCAGCGAAGCGCTCGGCGAGCTCGCCGCCGAAGCACCGGAACGCTTGCACCTTCTGGCCGCGGACCTGTGCGATGAGCAGGCGGTGTCGGACCTGTTCGATGCCGTGCGGCAACACACCGCCACCCTGGACACCCTGGTGCATTGCGCCGGCCTGCTGCACGACGCCGACACCGGCCTGACGCCGGAAAAGCGGGTGGAGGCTGTCAGCCTGGCCGCCCTGCAACGGCTCTTCGCCATTAACAGCTTCGCGCCGATCCTGCTGGCTAAATACGGTCTGCCGCTGCTGCGCCACGAGCAGCGCGCGGTGTTCGCGTCATTGTCCGCGCGGGTGGGCAGTATCGAGGACAACCGGCTGGGCGGCTGGTACGCCTACCGAGCCAGCAAGGCGGCCCAGAACCAGTTCCTGCGCACCTTCGCCGTGGAGGCTCGGCGGCGCGCCAAAAAGCTGATCGTGCTGGCGTTGCATCCGGGCACCGTGGAGACCGGGTTGTCCGCGCCGTTCCGGAGCAACGTTCCCCCGGAAAAGCTGTTCAGCGCCGATTTCGCCGCCCAATGCCTGTTAAGGAATATGGAGAACGCCGGCGAGGAAGACAGCGGCGGCTTTTTCGCCTGGGACGGCTCGCCGATTCCCTGGTAGCCCTCCCCTGTTAACAGAGATCGCCGACGCCTGACTAAAAAAACCGGGGCGGTTACAGAGCGGCCATAAACAGCCTGTCCGGGCCGCGCTACAGTGGTGCCAACTCAACGACAGGGGTTGTTATGCAACCGGATTATCAAGTCGCCATCATCGGCGCCGGCTTCGGCGGCCTGGGCATGGCGATCGCGCTCAAGGACCGGGGCCAGCACGCCTTCGTGGTGCTCGAGAAAGAGAACGACGTGGGCGGCTGCTGGCGCGACAACACCTACCCCGGCGCGGCCTGTGACGTGCCGTCTCACCTGTACTCGTTCTCCTTCGAGAAGAAGTTCGACTGGTCGCGGCGGTTCGCGCCGCAGGCGGAAATTCTCGCCTACCTGCGCCATTGCGCGGACAAGTACCGGCTGCGCCCGCATATCCGTTTCGGCACCAGCGTCAACGGCGCCCGCTTCGACGAGGCCTCCGGCCTCTGGCACCTGGATACCAGCAACGGCCCGATCACCGCGCGGGCGCTGATCACCGCTACCGGCCAGCTCAACCGGCCGGCCTGGCCGAATCTGCCGGGGCGCGACCGCTTCACCGGCGAGACCTTTCACAGCGCCCGCTGGAATCACGACGTGGACCTGGCCGGCAAGACCGTGGCGGTGATCGGCACCGGCGCCAGCGCGATCCAGTTCGTGCCGGAAATCGCCAAACAGGCGAAACAGGTCCTGCTGTTCCAACGGTCGGCGCCCTATGTGATCCCCAAGCCGGACCGGCCTTACTCGGCCACCGAACAGCGGCTGATGGCGCGCTTCCCGCTGCTGCAGAAACTGGACCGGGCGCGGGTCTACGCGCAGAACGAAGCGCGGGTGCTGGGCTTCACCAGCCTGCAGGGCGCCATGCGCTTTCACGAGTACCTGTTCGACAAGCACCTGCGCCGATGCGTGCCGGACCCGGAGACCCGCGCCAAACTGACGCCGGACTACCCGATGGGCTGCAAGCGCATCCTGATTTCCAACGACTATTACCAGGCGTTGACGGCGCACCGCATTCCGGTGATCACCGGCGGCGTGCGCGCGATCACCGCCGACGGCGTGGAAGACACCGATGGGCAGCGCCATCAGGCGGATGTGATTATTTACGGCACCGGCTTCCAGGCCACCGATTTTCTGGCGCCGATGGCGATCACCGGCCGGCGCGGCCAGGATCTTAACCAGGCCTGGCGCGACGGCGCCGAGGCCTACCTGGGCATCACCGTGCACGGCTTTCCGAACCTGTTCATGCTGTACGGCCCCAACACCAACCTGGGCCACAACTCGATCATCTACATGATCGAATCGCAGATCGCCTATGTGGTCAGCGCCCTGGAAACCCTGGAACGCGACGGCCACCGCTTCGTGGATGTGCGCCCCGGCGTTCAGGACGATTTCAACCGTCAGCTGCAGGCGCGCATGCGCGGTACCGTCTGGGACCAGGGCTGCGAGAGCTGGTACAAAACCGCCAGCGGCAAGAACACCAACAACTGGCCGGGCTTTACCTTCAGCTACCGGCAACGCACCCGACACCTGGACCCGGAAGACTATGAGTTGCATCCGTGAAACCGGCGGCGCGGCGCCCACGCGCGGCCAGAAAATACTGGCCGCCACGCTGCGCGGCAGCCTGAGCGTCCTGCTGAAACCCGCGTTCCTGTCACGCAGCCCGGTGGCCTTGCAACGGCACTGGCTGGCGGCGCTGTCACGCACCACTCTGCCCGCCCGTGGCGTGCCCAGACGGCGCACGGTGCTGGGTCCGGTGCCGGTGGAACTGACCGGTAACGGGCACAGTGGCACCGTGCTGTACCTGCACGGTGGCGGCTATGTGAGCGGCGCGCCGGTCACCCACCGGGCGCTGACCAGCCATCTGGCAAAGCTGGCGGACGCCAGCGTGGCGGTGGCCGATTACCGACTGGCCCCGGAGCACCCCTTCCCGGCGGCCCTGGACGACGCCCACCGCGCCTACCTGGCCCTGCTGGAGAAAGGCCACCCGCCGTCACGGCTGGCAGTGGCCGGCGATTCCGCCGGCGGCGGCCTGACCCTGGCGCTGCTGCAACGGCTGCGCGACGAAGGCCGGCCGCTGCCTGCCTGCGCCCTGATGTTCTCGCCCTGGGTGGATCTGACGCTGACGGAAACGCCGCTCACCGCGCCCGGCGAAGCCATGCTCAACCGGCACTGGCTGGCGTTCGCGGCCAACGCCTACGCTGGCGATGAGCGCGACGGCCCTGGAGCGTCACCGCTGCTGGGAAACCTGGACGGCTTGCCACCGCTGCTGATCCAGACCGGCAGCGACGAGATTCTCGCCAATGACAGCGAGCGCCTGGCCGAAGCGCTGGACGGCGCCGACTGTGACGCCCGCTATCAGCGTTACCCGGGGCGTTGGCACGTGTTTCAACTGCACGCCGGCATGCTCCACGACGCCGATCTGGCGCTGGCGGAATGCCGAGACTTCCTGCACCGGCATTGGCACTGATCAATCCTGCGCCGCCACCGTATCGCGGCGCAGGGTTTCCAGCGCCTCGCTGAGGCGCACCGGATAAACGCCGCCGGCCTCCTCCACCGGCGCCAACGAGCGCACCGCCTCCGGCAGAGTGGCCAACTGATCGCGCAGCCGCTGGCGGGCCTGGTCCGGGTCCGGCGGCGGCGCCACTGCCTCGCCGTTTTCCACCACCGGCCGCAGCAGCGGCATTCCGTCGCGGGCCTCGTCGCGGCCGGTGATCTCGTCATATCGGCAACCGCCGTCGCCGTCACTGAACCGCCACACCTGCTTGGCGCCCGGGTACAGCGGTTTGCCCGGCGACGTCTTGAGGCGCGGGCGGCCCTGGTATTCGGTGAGCTTGTAGGCGAAATCCAGCGATGGAGCGTCCGCCACCGAGCCCATCTCCGTACCCACGCCGAAACCGTCGATGGGCGCCCCGGCCTGCACCAGCGCCTGGATTTTGTCCTCGTTGAGGCCGCCGCTGACCACGATACGAACCCGGTTCAGCCGGGCGGCATCGAGCTTGCGCCGCGCCTGACCGGCCAGCTCGCCGAGGTCACCGGAGTCGATCCGCACGGCGCCCACGTCCAAGCCTTCGTCGCGCACCAGAGCGATCACCCGGTCGACGCCACGAAGAGTGTCGTAGGTGTCCACCAGCAGAGTGGTGCCGGGGTAGTCCCGGGCGTAACGGCGCAGTGCGTCGGTTTCGTCATCGTGGGACTGGATATAGGAATGCGCCAGGGTGCCGCGCACCGGCAGATCGAAACTCAGACCGCCCAGCACGTTGCTGGTGCCGGCGATGCCCGCCACCCGGTAGGCGCGCACGCCGCGCCAGGCCGCTTCCAGCCCATGCATGCGGCGCATGCCGAAATCCACCACCGGCACGCCCTTGGCCGCCAGCACCATGCGCGCAGCCTTGGACGCGAGCAGCGTTTCCAGGTTGACGTAGTTCATCAGCAGGCTTTCCAGCAGCTGCCCCTGGATCACCGGCGCCCGCACTTCCAGCAGCGGTTCATCAGGGAACACCACCGAACCCTCCGGCAACGCCCGGATCTCGCCCTCGAAGCGGAAATTGGCCAGCCAGCGCAGGAACGCGTCCTCGAACAGATCCAGGTGTCGCAGCCGCTCGATCTGCTCGGGATAGAAACGCAGTCCGCGAATCAAGTGGGCGGCGTACTCCTGCCCACAGGCCACCGCGAAACGGCGCCCCACCGGCAGCTTGCGGAAAAACAGGCTGAACACCGCCTCACCGCGGTGATCGTCCCGCCAGTAGGCCTGCGCCATGGTCAGTTCGTACAGGTCCGTGAGCAGGGCCAGTTCCCGCTCCGAAGGCCAGAGAGCGTCCATTGAGACTCCAGTCGGCGTGCGTACACCTTCACTCCCCCCGTGTCTGACCTCACCCGAGCGGCTTTTCAAGTAGCGGGGCCGGCAGGGACAGCGCGACGGCGGCGACTGCGGTATCATTTCCGTTGGGGTCGCCCATGATCTGCTGGAGTCGTTATGCCATTACTCGCCCGTTTCAGTCTGCCCGTGCTACTGCTGCTTACCACCGCCTGTCAGAGCTTTTCCGGCCTGGACGCGCCGGAAGTGAGCCTGTCGTCACTGCGCCTGGAAAGCGTCGGAGTGTTCGAGCAACGGTGGCAAGCAGTACTGCGCGCGCGCAACCCCAATGACCGGTCGGTGACCATCAAGGCCCTGGATTACGAGATTCTGGTCAATGGCGAACGCCTGGCGCGGGGCAACCATAACGACGCGATCACGCTGCCGGCACTGGACGATGCCCTGATCACCACCCGCGTGTCCACCAGCCTGCTGGGCACCCTGCAGCAACTGCAACGCCTGCAGCAGAACGCCGGCGAGCCGCTGATCTATCAGCTCAAGGGCAGCGCGCGGGTGGCCGGGCTGGCGTTTCCGATCCACTTCGACCGGGAAGGGGAATTCACGCTGCCGATGGCACCCCAACCGGCAAACTGATTGTCCAAGAGCGACGTTTTATCCTGGGGGAACAAGATGGACAGCATTCTGATCACCGGTGCCGCCAGCGGCATCGGCCTGGCCACCGCGCGCCGGTTTCATACCAATGGCTGGCGGGTGGGCCTGCTGGACGTCAATGAAGGCGCTCTGCAGGCGGTGCACGCCGAGCTGGGGGAACGCTGCTGGTACCAGCGGCTGGACGTCACCGACGTGGCCCAGTGCGAAGCGGCGGTGGCGGCGTTCGCGGAGAGCACCGGCGGTCGTCTGGATGTGCTTTTCAACAGCGCCGGCGTGCTGCGCATGGGGCATTTCGAGGACCTGAGCGCCGAACAGCACCGCTTTACCCTGGACGTGAACGTGGCCGGCACCCTGCAGATGTGCCTGGCCGCCCTGCCCTACCTGAAGCAGTCCCGCTCACCCCGGGTGCTCAACATGAGTTCCGCGTCGGCGCTTTACGGCGTGCCGCACCTGGCCAGTTATTCGGCGTCGAAATTCGCGGTACGCGGCCTTACCGAGGCGCTCGATTTGGAGTGGCGGCACCATGGTATCCGCGTGCAGGATTTGATGCCGCCGTTCGTGAACACCGGCATGGTCAACAAGCAGACTTTCGAGGCGCCGGTGGTACGCCGCATGGGCGTGAAACTGAGCGCCGACGATGTGGCCCGGGCGGCGTTCGACACCGTGCAAGGCGACCCCCGGGTGCATGTGCCGGTGGGGTTGCCGTTCCGCTTCACGGTGCTGCTGGAGAAAGTCGTGCCGCAGCGGGCCACCCGCGCCCTGATGGCGTGGCTGAGCCGCGATTAGTAGCGGATCTCGATGCGCCGGCGGCCCCATTCCAGGGCCGCCTCCCGGTCCTCGCCCAGGTAAATGTCGATCTTGTTGCGCCAGCGAGCGTGCATCTTGTCGCGCACGTACCAGGTGCCCTCCAGCCCTTCGATCTTCACCGCGGTGCCGTAACCCAGGCCGGCGGCGAGCAGGTCCCGGGACACGGCGATGGCTTTCATGCCCGGTACCAGGGTGTCCCCCCAGGCCGCCAGACTGTGATCCTCGCCATGCCCCTGGCCCGGCAATGAATTAAAGGCGGTGGCGGTGACCGTGCGCCGCTGGGAGAAATCCTCGGCCGCCGCCGGTCCCGCCAACAGCAGGGCCAAAAGTACCCACCCGGCATTCACGAGGCCTTGCCCATACTGCGTGGATGTCCGCATTAAAACCCCTTGTTCTCCTGTTACTGATCAGCAGCCTGTCGGCCTGCGCCGGGCGCGCGCCGGCACCGCCGCCCTTGGAGCTGCGCGCCTGGGACACACCGGGCGAGCCCAAAGCCGTGATTCTGGCGCTGCACAGCTTCGGCGACTACAGCGCCGCGTTCGATCTGGCGGCGCCGGATCTGGCCGCTGCCGGCTACCAGGTATACAGCTTTGATCAGGCCGGCTTCGGCACCCGCATGCTCGCCGACGGTCGCTGGGCCGGTGAAGCGCGCCTGGTGGCCGAGGCCGCCGGGACCGCGCGCCGGCTTGCCGAGCGGCACCCCGGCACGCCCCTGTTCCTGCTCGGCGAAAGCCTGGGCGGCGCGGTGGCCATGCTGGTGGCCAGCCGCCACCCGGAAATACCGCTGAGCGGCCTGATTCTGGCGGCGCCGGCGGTCCGCGAAGGCATTCGACTGCGCTACGGCTGGAACGTTCTGATCGCCTCGGCCGCCACCCTGGCGCCGGGCTATCGCCTGGAGGTGGAGCGAGCCCCGGACGATCCACACCTGCGACCGTCGGCCGCCCGGCGGCGCGCCAGCGACCCGCTGGTGATGCATGAGGTGCGCATGGACGCCTACTGGGGCCTGATTCAGCTGGCCGACAGCGCCAGAGACGAGGGCGGTCTGATCAGCATGCCCACCCTGCTATTGTACGGCGACCTCGACACCTCGGTGCCGGCGGTCGGCATCCGGCGGCTGCGCGAACGGCTCGGTGCGCGCGTTGATTATCAGACTTTTCCCCAGGGGCCGCACCTGCTGCTGCAAGGGCGACACTGGCCCCGGGTCACCGCCGCCATCAAGCGCTGGACCGACGCCCGGCCAGCGGCCCGATAACAGGCCGCAGCGCCCGCGCGCCGGCGCTTTCCGGGTACCGCTTTCGGTAATTTTTCTGTGCTAGTCTGGCGGCTTCGCAAAGGAGGGAACGCAGATGAATAAACGGGTTCTGATCACCGGCGGCAACTCCGGCATCGGGTTTTGCACCGCGCAGCAACTGGCCGGGCGCGGCGCGGAAGTGGTGCTTGCCTGCCGCGACCAGACCAAGGGACAGGCGGCGCTGGCGCGCATTAAGGGCAGCCATCCGCAGGCGCGGGTGCGCTTGTTTCCGCTCGACTTGTCCGACCTCGCCCAGGTGCGCGGCTGCGCCCGCCGACTGAACGACGAGCTGGACGGCATTGATGTGCTGATCAATAACGCCGGGGTCGTGCCGACCCGCCAGCAGTTCACCCAGGACGGCTTCGAGATGCAGATCGGCGTGAACTATCTGGCCCCGGTACTGCTTACTCATCTACTGCTCCCCTTGCTGCACCAGCGCGAAAACGCGCGGATAATCAATGTGGCGTCGGTGGCGCACTGGCTGGGCCGCATTAACAGCAAGACCTGGCGCGGCCGCCGGCCGTATCTGGTGATGGATGCCTACGGCCAGTCCAAGCTCGCCAATATTCTGTTCAGCGACGTGCTGGCCCAGCGGCTCGCCGCCCAGGGCATCACCAGCAATGCCCTGCACCCCGGCGGTGTGGACACGCCGATTTTCCGCCATGTGCCGAACCTGGCGATGAAGCTGATCCGCCCCACCCTGACCACGCCGGAAAAAGCGGCGCGTCTGCCGGTGCGCATGGCCCTGGACGAGGCGTTCTATGGGGTCACCGGCGGCTATTTCGACGCCAAGGGCTCCGCCGCTCGCTCGCCGCGGGCCCGCAACAAGAAACGGGCGGAAAGCCTGTACCAAGAGACCATGGCGGTGCTCGACATCAACCCGCTGTAACGCCCCCGCCGTCGGCGGGCGGGGCTTCCAGGGCCTGCTCGTCGACGTGCTCCCGCAACGCCGGGTAAAGCGTCAAAAAGACCGCTTCCAGCCGGTCATGGTGGCGCTCGATATCCTCGAGCGCGCCGTCAAAACGGTTGGCGAAGCGCACCCGAGCGGCGATCCGGTCCAGCGCCCGGCCCACGTTTCGCAGATCCGCGTAATGCCCGAACCAGTCGTGCTCGACGATGCGCCCGGTGGTGGCGCGCATGGGCGCCGGCATCAAGTCGGCGCCGTCTCGCAGCGAGCGATAGTCCTTGTCGATGGCCTGCGCCAGCGGCGTGTCATGGAAGCGGGGCCAGTGGCGGATCAGGAAGTGATCAAACAACACGTCCAGCGCCACGCCGGCGAACCGGCGCCGCTGCGGGGAGAACAGGGCGCGGCTCTCGATCACCAGGGGGTGGTGATCGGTGAAGCGGTCCACCAGCCGGTGATTGTGCAACCCCAGGCGCACCGCGTCCGGCAGGTCCGGTTCGCGGACACCGCGCATGAAATCCCCCAGCAGGTTCCCCACCTTGGACGGCACGGTGGGCCGCGCCAGCGAAAGATGCGCGAAGTAGTTCATGCTAGAGACGGTTCAGCCGCAGGTTGAGGTTCTGACGCACCGCCGGCCATTCCTGGCTGAGAATGGAGAACACCACCGTGTCCCGGTAGATGCCGTCGGCACTGAGCGTGTGATGGCGCAACACGCCGTCCTGCTTGGCGCCCAGGCGGGCAATGGCGTTGCGCGAGGCGTGGTTGTGCCAGTGCGTGCGCAGCTCCACGGCGATCGCTTCCAGGCGTTCGAAAGCGTGGCCAAGCAGCAGCCGTTTGCATTCGCTGTTCACCGCACTGCGCTGGAAGCGCCGGGCGTACCAGGTGTGTCCCAGCTCCAGGCGGCGATTGTCCGGGTCGGCGCGGAAAAAGCGGGTACTGCCGATCACTTGCCCGCTTTCCCGATGACGCACCGCGAACGGCAGATCACCGTGCCGGTCACGGCCTTCCAGGGCGGTATCGATGTAGCCGGCCACCTGGTCCGGCGCCGGCACGAAGGTGTACCAGAGTTTCCAGAGTTCACCGTCCGCGGTGGCGTCGGCCAGCGCTTCGGCGTGGTCGGGCGCCAGCGGCTCCAGCACCACGTGCTCGCCCTCCAGCGTGACCGGTTCTATCCATACCGTCATGGTTGCCATCCTGTCGGTTCGGGGAACCGTCAGGATAGCCTATCTCCGAGTCAGTCGCTGCCGGCGGTGTCGGTGCCGGCTTTCATTTGCTGGTCGACCCGTTTGAGGGCGGCGGGAATGGCGTCGCAATCGCTGCCGTCGCTGGTGCAGGACACACAGCCCACGGCGTCGTTGGCGGCCATGGTGAGGTTCACCCGGTAGGCCAGTTCCGGCAGCTTGGCGGCGCGGTTACGCAGTTCCGTGGCCTGGGCGCCCAGCCCGGTATGTTCCGCCTGGCAGGCCTTGAGCCGCGCCTTATCGTTGGCGTCGTAGTCACGGTGCAGCTCAACGCCCTGTTGATGCAGGGCTTTCAGCTCCGCGATCATGGCGTTGACCTGCTCGGGGTTTTGCGGCGGGACCGCCCGGGCCAGGCCGGTGACGGTCAGCAACAGAGTAATAACAACCAAGGACTTGTTCATGGTGTGCTCCTTTTTATTCTGCGTTTTTATTGTGCCCGCCTGATTCATTCAAACGGGTGGCCGGGCGTCAGCCCGGCGGCCAGCTGAACGGACGTCCGCCCAGCACATGCACGTGCAAATGGAACACGGTCTGGCTGGCGCCGGCGCCGTTGTTCACATTCAGACGGAAATCCTCCAGCCCTTGTTCCCCGGCCACCTGGCCGGCGACCAATAAAAGGTGTCCGAGCAGCTCTTTGTCGCCCGGCTGGGCGTCGGAAAGTTTGGGAATCGGCTTCTTGGGAATCACCAGGAAGTGGGTCGGCGCCTGCGGATTGACGTCCTTGAACGCCAGGCACAGGTCGTCCTCATAGAGGATATCCGCCGGAATTTCCCGGTCGATGATCTTGGAGAAAATCGTTTCGCTCATGGTCTTTTCCTTTCACCGCGCGGACTGGCGCGCGGACGTCCAATTTTCAGGCAGGCAGAGGCGCGTTCAGAGGCTCCCAACCATAGAACAAGCCGGGGCCGGTTGCCAGACAGGTGGACCGCGGGCCGGGCCGCGTGTTCCTGTTCACAACACCGGGAAGAACGGGGGCTTATTTATCGAACTTGGGGTGAGTCCTGGCGCCCCGACTGACTATAATGACGGGAATAACCGCTCACCCTCCAACCAACGGGGCTCTATGGCCACGCTTTTCGTTGAAAATCTGACCGTCGTGGATTTTTCCTACCTGCACGCCAAACGCGGCATGGTGGGCGAATCCTGGATCGTGGACCTGGAGCTGTCCGGCGACCTGGACGCCCAGGGCATGGTGTTCGATTTCGGTCACATCAAGAAAGCCCTGAAGCACGCCGTGGACGAACGGGTGGACCATCGCCTGCTGCTGCCGGGGGAAAGCGATCTGCTCGGCCTGCACCGCCGCGACGGCGGCCGCCACGATGACGGCCACATCAGCCTGGAGTGGCGCTACCTGGCCGGCGAGATCCGCATGGTGGCGCCGGCCGACAGCATTCTGGAGTTGTCCGGCACCGCCATCACCAAGGCCGGCGTCACCCTCTATCTGATGGATTTGATCCAGGACGCGGTGCCCGACAACGTCACCGAGGTGCGGGTGGTGCTGCGCGAGCAAGATACCGGCACAGCGCCGTTCTACCACTATTCTCACGGCCTCAAGAAGCACGACGGCAATTGCCAGCGCATCGCCCACGGCCACCGCTCCGGCATCGAGATCTTCGAAAACGGGCGCCGCAGCCGTTATTGGGAAAAGCTCTGGGCGGACCGCTGGGAAGACATCTACATCGGCACCCGCGCGGATCTGGAAGGCACCTACTATGTGGAAGACGTGCCCCACCACCGTTTCCGCTACGACGCCGAGCAGGGCCACTTTGAACTGGTGATCCCCGAGGACCACTGCTACCTGGTGGACACCGACTCCACGGTGGAAAACCTCGCCGAACACATCGCCGAAGAACTGGCCCGTGAAGCCCCCGGCAAACGCTTCCGGGTGCGCGCCTTCGAAGGCGTCGGCAAGGGCGCCATCGCCGAAGCCGGCGAAGACAACCCCGGCCGCGCCAAAGCAGGCTGGCTGCAGGGCTCTTCAGTGCTGTAAAGACAGCACTGAAGAGCCAGTTGATAGTTGATAATTGACAGTTGACAGTTGACAGCGAAACAAGGCGTTGCGCATCCGCTAACGCCGTGCCATAAGCGCGGCCCTTCCCCCGTCAGCTCGCAACGCGCCCTCCCGCGCAACTATCAACTGTCAACTATCCACTATCAACTGTCTTTTCAAGGGTCTTCCGCGAGGATCTGCTCGGCTTCTTCCTGGATCAGGCGCCGCAGCCAGCGGTGGGAGCTGTTGTGATGCAGCAGTGGCGACCAGGCCATCTTCAGTTCGAGCTGCGGAATCTCGAACGGCGGCGATTTGATCACCAGCCGCGCGTTCTGCGCCTGCATGCGCGCCACCCGGCTGGGCAGCGTGGCGACCAGATCGTTGTTCATCGCCAGCAGGGCGGGCATCTGGTAGTGGCGGGTGAAGATGCTGATCTTGCGGGCGCGCCCGATGCGCTGCAGGGCGTGGTCGATCCAGCCCAGGCCGCCGAGCTTCTCCGGGTTCATGCCGAACCCCACCCCGAAGCCGGTTTTCGAGACCCAGATATGCTGGGCGGACAGATAGCTGTTGAGGTCGAAGCGGCGGGCGATGGGGTTGTCCCGGTTGAGCAGGCAGGAAAACGAGTCCCGCCACAGCGTGACCTGATGAAACGAACCGGGGATCTCGTTGAACCGGTTCACCGCCATATCCACCCGCCCCTGCTCCATGTCCGGATAGCTCACGTCCGAGGGCGTCAGGAAATCCAGAACCACGTTGGGGGCTTCTTCACGCAATCGACGCACGATGTGCGGTACCAAGGTGGCCTCGGCGTAGTCACTGGTCATGATGCGAAAGACGCGGCGACTTTCGGCGGGCCGGAAGATATCTTCCGGGGTAAACAGCGACTCGGCCTGGCTGATCAATTGCCGCACCAGGGGTTGCAGCTCCAACGCCCGGTCGGTGGCGGTCATACCTTCGCTGGTACGGATCAGCAAAGGATCGCCGAACATGTGCCGCAGGCGCTTAAGACAGTTGCTCATCGCCGGCTGGGTGATGCCCAGCTGTTCGGCGGCGCGAGTCACGTTTTTCTCGCGCAGCAGCACGTCCAGGTACTTGAGCAGGTTGAGGTCGGCGCTGGCAATATTCATGGCGTGAATGCCCGGAGCAGGATATAAAAAATAAGGGTATACCAAACCGGCGGCAAGATGTTAACCGTGTCGCTTTCTGGGCGTCTACTGGGACAGACGTATCGATTTAAAGCAAAAAAATGCGTATCGTGATGTTTTTCCCAGGGTGTTGTACGCACTATGAAACAGGCGGAACGTACCCGGTCCGAGAAGTTCGTGGTTCGCTTTCCTCTCGGCATGCGGGACTGGGTCGCCCAGGCGGCCGGCATGAGTCACCGCAGCATGAACGCGGAGATCGTCGCGCGACTCAGGCACAGTATGAACAATTGGCCGGTCCAGTTGCCCGGCGACGAGCCCGCAGTGCCGGCGGGGGACGAGGAGCGTTTCCTGCTTGACCATTTCCGCCGCCTGCCCGCCGCCAAACGGCGCGCGCTGATCGCGCTGCTGGACGGTTCCCGGCCGACCGCCTGAAAACTGACCCTGGCGACGGCGCGTTCGACACGCAGTGGTTTAGGACAACCAACGTCGTTACTCTAAACTTGTCATGCGAAGACCCGATGGTTGCGATGCCGACCGGCTGGTGAAGCGATCACACCGGCGGTATCGGGGGGATAAAGGCAGTTGAAAAACGAACCTCAACGGACGAGCAGTTTACCCAGCGGCAACGATATACGACTGCCTTGGCACCTGCGTTTGCCCGGCCCGCTGGAGCGCGATTTCGCGGACTATTTCCGGGGCAGCGTGGCCAGCGTGACCCCCTGGGCGGCGGCCAGCCTGGTGGCGCTGCTGGTCCTTGCATTAATCGTGGAATACACCATTTCACCGGACGCCGCGGCGGTCACCTGGCGCCCGCGATTGCTGTGCGCGATGCTGACCGTGGCCACCGCCCTGATCGCGCGTCGCCCGGATTGGCGCCGCTGGCTGCACGTGGCCAGCCTCTCGGTGGCATTCGCGGTGGCCCTGACCGGAAACTGGATGGGCCTGCATGTGGATCACCCCATGGCGTTCGCGCTGTTCCTGCAGACCCCGCTGGCGATCCTGATGGTCTGCGTGGTGTTGCGCGTCCCCTTTCACCTGGCCGCCGCCAGCAGCCTGGTAATGATCGGCATTTTGGTACTGACGCTGTTCGGCAGCGACCGTGTGGGCCGGGATCTGTCGCTGGTATTACTGCTGCTGTCGGTGGCCAGCGCCAGCATGAGTCTGTTCGGGCAATACATCTACGAGCGGCTGCTGCGCCAGCACTTCCTCTCCGAAAACGTGCTCTTCCAGCACCGCGACGAGCTGCACTCCGCCAACCGCATCCTGGAAAATCAAGCCACCGTGGACGGTCTCACCGGCTGCCTCAACCGTCGCGGCATGGAAAACCGGCTCGACGAGGTACTGCACGGCTTCGGTCGTGGCGGTGTCTCGGAGCGCATTACCCTGGTGCTGTTCGATATCGACTTCTTCAAGCAGTACAACGACACCTACGGCCACCTGGCCGGGGACGACTGTCTGAAAACCGTGGCGTCCATCCCCCGCTCCATGGCCCAGGGCAGCAAGGATTTCGTGGCCCGTTACGGCGGCGAGGAGTTCGTGGTGGTGCTGGTGGATACCAGCCTCAAGGACGCCCTGGTGTTCGCGGAGCGCATGCGCACGCGCATTGAGCAGCTTGGCCTGCCTCACACCGGTTCACGCATCAGTCAGGTCGTGACCATCAGTGTCGGCGTCGCCAGTGCCGGCAACTGCGACAATGACGCCACCAACCTGATCAAATGCGCCGACGAAGCGCTCTATCAGGCCAAGGGCGCGGGCCGGAACCGGGTCGCCTATATGAGCGACCAGGGCCGCGTGGTCACTCTCTGAAGACGCCGCCCTTCTAGTAATAGGGCGAGGCGTCCTCCACATCCAACTGCGCCGGATCAAGGGCGGTCAGCGCGTAGTCGCGCCAGACGCCGGCATCGAGAAACAAGCGGTACAGGTCCGGGTCCAAATGCTGGTTGTCGCGCATGCGTTGCATGATGCCGAGCGCCTCGGAGAGCTTGAGCGGTTCTTTATACGGCCGCTCCCTGGAGGTCAGCGCCTCGAACACATCGGCGATCGCCATGATCCGTGCCGGCACCGACATCTGCTCGCGGGTCAGCCCGCGCGGAAAACCACGCCCGTCCATGCGTTCATGATGGCCGCCGGCGTATTCCGGCACCCGGCGCAGCTTGCGCGGGAACGGCAGGGATTCCAGCATCTCAAGGGTGATGTCCATATGGCCGTTGATAATGCGGCGCTCTTCTTCGGTGAGCGTGCCCCTGGGAATGCAGAGGTTTTTGACCTCGTCCTCGGATAACAGCGGGCGCCGCTGTCCGTGCGCGTCGATCCAGACGGTTTCGGCGATACGCCGCACTCTTGCCTGGTCCTCCGGCGCCATGGATTCACCGCCTTTATTAATGCGCTCGAGAAAGGCGAGATCATCGCTGAGGGTCTGTACGGTCTCTTCCATGCGCTCGCGGAACAGCGGTTCGCGGGCCGGTTCCGTCAGGGCCTCCCTTTCGTAGCGGCGTTCCGCCTCGCTGCGCAGTACCGCGAAGCGGGCCGCCACCATTTCGATGCGATCGTGCAGGCTGTGCAGTTTGGTGGACTTATCCAGCACCGAGTCCGGGGTAGCCAGCTTACCGCAGTCGTGCAGCCAGGCGGCTACGGTCAATTCGTACCAGCCGTCTTCGTCGAGCTGAAAATCAGCGAACCGGGCCTGGTCGTCACAGGCGGCCCGCGCCAGCAACTCGGTGAGCAGGGGCACCCGCTCGCAATGCGCGCTGGTGTGCGAGCTCTTGGCGTCGATGGCACGGGCGATCACCTTGACGAAAGCGTCCAGCAAATCCTTGAGCTCCTGAACCAGCAGCAGGTTGTTCAGGGCGATGCCGGCGTACCCGGCCAGTGCCTCAAGCAACGCCAGCACCGATGCGGGTACGGCGGCGTCGTGCCGCGTACGGTCCAGGTGAGGGTTTACCAGCTGCAGCACGCCTACCACCACCCCTTCATGGTTACGCATCGGCACCAGCAGCAAGGCGTCCACCTGGCGAACCAGCAGCGGGACCAGCAAGGCCTGGTCCTGCGCGTCAAGGCGGTCAGCGCCGGTCAGGTGCAAGGGCTGCCCGGAACGCGCCACCCGCACCGCGGGCCGGTCGGCGTGGTCGTCGTCCAGGGGCAGGCGCGGCCCCTCCAGGGCGCACACCGGCGCACCTTGCGGACCGTTGCTGCAGTGCCGGGCGCAATCCAGCCATTCGGCGTCGCCCTCTTCACGGTACAGCCAGAGCACGCCGGCTTCGGCGCCGGCGAGCGCCTGCGCCTCTTCCAGCACCGCCTCGATCAGGGGCGCCAGATCGCGCTGCTCATTGATCTGCCGGGCCACCCGCAACAGAGGGGGTAAATGGGGGTCCGGCACCCGCTGCAACTTATTCATTCGGCTGTCCTGTGGATCCGAAGGGATAAGCATAGGCACAGGCTGTCACCAGCGTAAAGGAACCTTGCTTGAACGTGAGAAGGCGATTGCCTACCATTCCCCGGTTCTGATGGGGATTTTCCCCCAGCCAACCCATTACTCGGAT
>JBFJUC010000014.1:0-18470 GCA_041624875.1 Alcanivorax sp. | reverse complement strand
GACGGAGACTCTTAAAAACATCACTCGATACTTCGCGGTCCGGCCACATCCCTGTTGTTGCTATCCATTCCGCGAAGCGCAAGAGCCTGCCACTGTGAGACCCCGGTCTCAATTCACAGCCTGATACTTTCTGTATACCTGCTCCCCTTCCTGCCAATAAAAAAGGCGCCCTTGGGCGCCTGAAGTCATACAAAACGACTATGAAACGATGCCCCGGGGCCTGCGGGAAGGGGGTGAGATAACCCCGGGACACTCCTGAATCCTGCCACTTTGTGACGTGCATCACAATATGCATTTAGAGGTACTCTGGTACGAAAATACCTCCTTTTACGTGAAGAGTAATAATGCTTGCCATAATTTTTATCGTTAGTAAAGCTTAGTTGTGGCTAAGTCGAATTTATTGTTCTGCGCTTTTTAGACCAAAATTAGATTAAAATCCTCTTTTTGGTCGTGTACAGGTTTTGTATCGATGTGTACCATTTCAGAATCTGTGATGGGGTTGGCATCTAAAGAAATTTGTATGCGCTAGGCAATATAATGCTCATGCCCGGGCGCAGTGTCAGTTCCGCTTAGTGATCTGTACCTGGGGGTATCATGAATTCTTACCATGAGATAGAGCGCTTTCAGCGTAAGGCCGGTCAGGCCGACTTCCCTTTTCGTCATACCGGTACGCCGGCGTTCGAACACCGCGAGACGGGCTGGAGCCTGATTGACCAGGTTGCCGCCGGTGTCTCCGTCTCTTCTTCCTCACCGCCTTCCGCGACGGCGTTCAAGCCGTCCATCCAGGTGCCGGCGGAGACCGCTGAATCGGCCGACACCTCCCAGCCCGGCGACGAGCAAGCGCAGGACGCCGCCCTGGAGCGCTTCGCTTCCTTACTGCAGGCACGCCACCGCCGCGAGGTCGAGCACGACCACCCGGAGGCGGGCGACGAACAATCCCTTAAACAGTTGCTGCGCCGCATCGCGGTGGGCCCCGGCGAGACTAATGAGAGCTGGTCCACGCAGTGCTGATCGCGGTCGCATCCCCAAAAGGGGGGGTGGGTAAGACCACGTGCGCGGCGCACCTTGCCTACGGCATCGCCGCGGCGGGCTATCGCACCATCGCGGTGGACTTCGACCCGCAGAACAGTTTGCGGCTGCATTTCGGTATTCCTTTGGGCGAAGCCAGCGGGCTGGCGCGCGGCGGGCCGCCGACCGGCGCTTGGCTGCCACGGGTTCTCAGCGGTGGCGGCGGGGTCGGGGTGCTGCCCTATGGCGCCGCTGGCGGGGCCCAGCGCCGGGCGCTGGACCAGGCGTTGCAGACGCCGGGCTTCCTGGCGTCGGGGTTGCGCGGGCTGGCCGAGGAACCGAACACCGTGCTGGTGGTGGATCTGCCGCCGGGACCCTCGCCGGCGCTGGATGCGGTGTCGGTGCTGGCGGACTTGCGGCTGACTCTGTTGCTGGCGGACTCCGCGTCGGTGTCGTTGCTGCCGGGTTTGCAGGATGGCTTCTATCCGCCCGGCGTGGCGCCGGGATCGCTGCACCGGCTGGTGCTCAATCAGGTGGACATTCGCCGACGGCTCAATCGCGAGATCACCGAGTTTTTGCAGGCTCAGTATGGGGACAGCCTGCTTGCCGCCTTGCACCGTGACGAGGCCGTGCCGGAAGCCGGTGCCCGTCAAATTTCCGTACTGGAACATGCCGAATCGTCGCGGGCCGCCCGCGATCTGGGGATGCTGTGCCGGCGCACGCTGGCACTGCTCAATGGTGGGGAGTCAGCGCGGTATTCACCGCTTTGGGGTCACAACGGGTAATTCATAATGTCTAAAAATAACACTCGACCACCACGGGGTCGGCGGTGCGTGTTCGCGCTTGCCTGCTTGCTGGCGATACCGCCGCTGTTGTTGTTCATCACCACGCCCATGGACGCGGGGCACCAGGCGCTGCTCGGCGCCGCCAGCGTGTTGCTGATGGCGCTGGTCAACCGTGTGCGCCCCGAATCGCGGCGGGTGTCGCTGTGGCTGGTGGCGTTGTCGTTGATTGTCTCCAGCCGCTACATCTGGTGGCGTGCCACGGCGACGCTGCATTTTGAAAGCGTGCCCGAAGCGGTGCTCGGCTATGGCCTGTTCATGGCCGAACTGTACGCGCTGGTGATTCTTCTGCTCGGCTACCTGCAGACGCTGTGGCCGTTGGAACGCAAGCTGGTGCCGCTGCCGGAGGACACCCGCCTGTGGCCCACCGTGGATGTTTATATTCCCACCTACAACGAAAGCCTGGAGGTGGTCAGTGACACGGTGTTGTCGGCGCAAAATCTGGATTACCCCGCCGACAAGATGCGCATCTACATGCTGGATGATGGCCGCCGGGAAACCTTCGAGGCGTTCGCCAAGAGCGCCGGCGTCGGCTACATCACCCGCGCGGACAATCAGCACGCCAAGGCCGGCAACCTGAACAACGCGCTCGCGCAGACCGACGGTGAGCTGATCTGCGTGTTCGATTGCGACCATATTCCCACCGCCGGTTTCTTGCAGGCCACCGTGGGTGGCTTTCTCGACGATGCCAAACTGGCGATGGTGCAGACACCGCATTACTTCTATTCCCAGGATCCGTTCGAGCGCAACCTGGGCGTTGGCGAAGACCTGCCCCGCGAGGGCGAGCTGTTTTATGGGCCGGTACAGAAGGGTAATGACTTTTGGAACGCCACCTTCTTCTGCGGGTCCTGCGCGGTAATCCGCCGCGAAGCGTTGGACGAGACCGATGGGTTCGCGGTGGAAACCGTCACCGAGGATGCTCACACCGCGCTGCGCTTCCAGCGTAAAGGGTGGCGCACCGCGTTCGTGAGTCTGCCGCTGGCGGCGGGCCTCGCCACCGAACGGTTGTCGCTGCACATCGGGCAGCGCGCTCGCTGGGCGCGTGGGATGACGCAGATTCTGCGAATGGACAACCCGTTGTTCGGCCGGGGGCTGAGTGTTGCCCAGCGGCTTTGCTATCTGAACGCGATGCTGCATTTTCAGTTCGCCTTGCCGCGGGTGGTGTTCATCACCGCGCCGCTGGCTTACTTGTTGCTCGGCCAGAACATCATCGCGTCGTCCGCGTCGATGATCTTCGCCTACGCCTTGCCGCACCTGTTCCATGCGATCTGGACCAACTCGCGGCTCAACGGCCGTTTCCGCTACACCTTCTGGGGTGAGATTTACGAATCGGTGCTCTGCTTTCACTTGATCAAGCCGACGCTGGTGACGCTTTGGGATCCGAAGAAAGGCTCGTTCAACGTTACCGAAAAGGGCGGCCTTCTGGAAAACAGCTTTTTCGATATCAGCGCCGTGCGCCCGCATCTGGTGGTGGCGTTTTTGCTCGCCCTGGGCCTGGGCAGCGGGCTGGTGCGTTTTTACTGGAATGAGTTCTACGCCATTGAGCGGGACGTGATGCTGCTTAATGTGTTCTGGGCCGGCTTCAGCCTGATCACCCTTCTGGCGGCGATCGCCACGGCCCGCGAGCAACGCCAGGTGCGCACCAATGTGCGGGTGCCGCTGGTGCTGCCGGCGTCGATCTATCTGGCGGACGGCCATGTACTCAAGACCCGAACGCTGGACGTGTCGCTGGGCGGGGTGCGGTTGGCCAACCCCGGCCAAGAGGCGTTCGACGGCGAGGTCGAAGATGTGGAGATTCGCCTCGACGACCTCAGCGTGGTGCTGCCGGCCCGCCTGGTGAGTGCCGACCACCGTGATCTGCGTTTGCAGTTCGGTCTGATGAATCTCAGCCAGCAGCGGCAAATGCTGCGCATCGTCATGGGCCGTTACGACGCCTGGCTGCCGGACGGTGAACACCCCAAGGACCGGCCCCTGCATTCTTTCCGTATTGTGCTGCGGGTGGTGGTGCTGATGTTTTTCGGCCGCTGGCTGGCGCGCGGTCGCAAGGAGCGCGAGATCGACGAAACCATGCGCGCCAACCGCCTCTGGCACCGCTTCATGCCCCTGGCCGTGCTGCTGCTCCTGGGCCTGCTCGCCATCCTGGCGGTTCGCCCGGCCCTCGCAGCGAACCCGGCAGCGGCCCCGGCGGAAGCCTCCCCTGTGCGAGCGGGCCCCGCCACCCTGGAAACCCGCCCCCACCAGCAAACGTTAACCTTCCGCCAACTCGGCCAGGTCGAAGGCCTGACCCTGGCCGGCGCCCAGTCCCAGGCCGGGCTGGGTTTTTCGGTGGGCCGCGATGAAGTGGTCACCGAGGCCGGAATGTATCTCAAGCTTACCTACGGCGATGAGATTCTCCCCGGCACCGGCCGGCTGGTGGTGGAGATCAACGGCGCCCGGGTGCAAACCCTGGCGCTGGACCGTGACGCCACCGAGGCGGAATTCCGGCTGCCGGTGAACCCGGCGCTGCTGGTCACGAACAACCGCATCAACTTCCGCCTGGTCGGGCTCGCCGACCGGGCCTGCCCGAATCCCTTGGATAAGCGGGTCTGGCTGACCGTGGCCCCGTCCTCGGCGATTGAATACCAGGCCGACCGGCTGCCGCTGGCCAGCGATCTGGAAATGCTGCCGGAGCCGTTTTTCGATCTGACCTCCCAGAGCCGTCTGGACCTGCATCTGGTGCTCCCTGATCAGCCGGACAGCGACGTGCTGCGCGCCGCTGCCATCACCGCCTCCTGGTTCGGCGCCCAGGCGCGTTACCGGGGCACCCGTTTCTCGCTGCACGACAACGAGCTGCCCGCCGGCCATGCGATTGTGCTGAGCACCGACGCCAACCCGGTGGCCGGCCTGGGCGCGGAGCCCGGCAGCCACCTGTCGGTGGTCGACAACCCGGCGGACCCCTTCTATAAGCTGCTGGTGCTGCACGGCGCCGACGGCGCGGACCTGGTCCGCGCGGCCCGCTATCTCACCCGGCGCAGCGCCGAGCTGCATGGCCGCCGGCAGCCGGTGGAGGACGTCGCGATCCCGCCCCGCGCCGCCAACGACTCGCCCCGCTGGGTGTCCACCGAAATGCCGGTGGAGCTGGGCAGCCTGGTGCCGGGTGACCAGTTGCGCACCCAAGGGCTTTATCCAGGGGTCATCAACATCGGGTTCCGGGCCTCGCCGGATCTGTTCCTGTGGCCCGGTGAAACCGTGCCGCTGCGGGTCCGCTACCGGTTCGCGGAAGGGCCCTGGCTGGACAATGACAATTCCCGCCTGGACGTGGCGTTGAACGGCCAGTTCCTGAAATCGCTGCCGCCGCCCCGCCTGGACTGGTGGGGCAGCATCAAGCGGGAGCTCGGCGCCGGTGACAGCCGGCAGCAGGAAGCGGTGATTCCGGTACCGCCGGACCTGATCTACGGCGAGAACCGGCTGACCTTCTATTTCAACCTGCGCTACACCCTGGAAGACGAGTGCGACCCGGTGCTGCCCGGCGATGTGGTGAACCAGGTGT
Organism: Alcanivorax sp.; assembly: GCA_041624875.1. Taxonomy (GTDB): domain Bacteria; phylum Pseudomonadota; class Gammaproteobacteria; order Pseudomonadales; family Alcanivoracaceae; genus Alloalcanivorax. The sequence goes on along the minus strand of JBFJUC010000014.1, from coordinate 13,091 downwards.
ACCCGGGTTCCACCCTGGACCTGACGCACACCCGACACCTGGCGGTGATGCCTTCACTCTCCGCGTTCGTGGCCGCCGGCTACCCGTTCTCCGCGCGCGCCGATCTGAGCCGCACCGGCCTGGTACTGCCGGCGTCACCGGACCTGGCCACGCTGACCGGCGCTCTGGATTTGATGGCCCGGGTGGGCGCCGCCTCCGGTTTTCCGGCGCTGGGGGTGGAAGTGGCCCTGGGCGTGGACGGTCTGCACCGATTGCGGGATCGGGATCTGTTGGCGGTGCTGCCGTTGGCGGACCCGGCCTTGCCCACGTTGCTACGCGACAGTGCCTTCAAACGGGAAAACGGCGACCTACGGGTGCGCCCGACCACACTCACCGAGCGCTTGTGGCATATCGCCCTGGGCGACTGGTTTCTGGAACACGAGGACGCCGCCATCGCCCTGGCCGGCCAGCGCGAACCCCGGGCGTTGATGGCGATGCCCTCGGCACTGAGCGAAGACCGCTGGCAGGTCCTGGTGACCGCGGAAGAGTCGGCTCAGTTGCCGGTCATGGTGGAAGCCCTGGGCGACAGCGCAGTGACCTCGAAGGTGAGCGGCGATTTTCTGCTGTTGGACGCCGATCAGCCCCGCACTTTCCGGGTTAACCCGCAGCGCCTGAGTGGTGAGGTGAACTGGTTGACCCAGTTCCGCTGGGGCTTCGGTAAGCGCCCGCTGCTTTTGTTTTTCCTGATGTGCGTAATTTTCGCGCTGCTGGTGGCCTTGCTGGTGCCGCTACTGAAATGGCGCCAGGCGCGGCGTCTGGGTGAATAAGGAAGGTTCCATGAAACAAGCGATTGTGGCTTTGCCGGTGGTGTTGTGTCTGGTGACCTTGTCGGACCCGGCGCCGGCCCAACAGAACAGCGAGGTGGCCGCCGGCAACGGCGCCGAGGCGGGCGCGTCCTCCTTGGAGGCGCTGTTCAGCCAAGCGGCCTTCTGGCGGGCGAACAACAGGCCGGACCTGGCCCGGGACGCCTTGCAAAGGGTGCTGGCGGTGGAACCGGGTAACCCCCGAGCGCTGCGCGGCATGGGCGAGCTGGCGCTGGCCGCCGAGGACCGCGAGGGGGCCCGCCAATGGCTGGACCGGCTGCGCGCGCAGGCGCCCGACAGCGAAGACGCGGCACGCTTGCAGGCGGCGCTGCGCCGGCAACAGATCAGTAACGGTGATCTGATGGAAGCCCGCGCCCTGGCCAAGGCGGGCAACACCGCCGGCGCCGTGGCGCGTTACGAGGCGCTGTTCGATGGCGCCGGGCCGCCGCCGGATCTGGCGCTGGAGTATTACCAGACCCTGGCCGGTGTCGACGCCCGCTGGCGGGAGGCCCGCGACGGGCTGGAGCAGGTGGTGCGCGACAACCCCAGTGACCCCGCCGCCCGCCAGGCGCTGGCGGAGGTGCTCACCTATCGTCAGGCGACCCGCAAGCAGGGTATCGAGCAACTGGCCGGGTTGTGGCGTGACCAGTCGCGCCTGCAGGTGATCGCCCCGTGGCGGCAGGCGCTGTTGTGGTTGCCGGAAGAGCCGGCCTCCGCCGACGCGCTGCGCGCCTACCTGGCGGTGCGCCCCGACGATGACGTGGTCCGCGAGCGGCTGGACAGCGTGCTCAGCGGCCGCGGCGGCGCCGCCGTGGCGCAGGCCTATGACGCGCTCGAAGCGGGCCGCTTGAGTGCCGCCCGCCGCGCCTTCGACGCGGTGCTCAAGGACGACCCGGACAACGCCGAGGCGGTGGCCGGCCTGGGCCTGATCGACCTGCGCCAGGGCCGCTTCGGTCCGGCCGAGCAGCGCCTGACGCGGGCCATTCGCATGGCCCCCAACCGCCGCAATGATTGGGCGCCGACGCTGGAAGACGCCCGTTTCTACGGCCGGCTCGCCGAGGCCCGCGCACTGAACGAACAACGAAACTACGACCAGGCCCTGCAGGCGGTGATTCCGCTGGCCCGGGCCGGCGGCCGCCGTGGCCGCGACGCCAGCTTGCTGCAGGGCGAGATTCTGCTCGGCCAGGACCGGCCCCAGGTGGCGGAAACCGTCTTCCGCGACCTGCTGGAAAACGACGCCGCCAACAATGACGCCCGGGTGGGTCTGGTGCGGGCGCTGATGGCCCAGGAACGGTACGACGAAGCCAACCGGATTTACGCCGAGCTGCCCGCCGAGGAGCGCATGCGCTACGGCTATGTGCGCGACCAGCAGAGCCAGGTGTTGCGCCGGCGGGCACAGGATTTGATTGATGACGGCCAGGTGTACGCCGGTGAAGCCCTGCTTCATGAGGCGGTGGCGGCGGCGCCCGGGGACCCTTGGGCGCGGCTGGCACTGGCCAAGCGCATGCAGGCGCGCGGCCAGAGCGGCCAGGCGGCGGCGATGCTGGAACCGCTGGAAGCGCCGGACGCCGAGCCGGAAGCGTTGTTGGCGGCGGCGCAGTTCGCCGCCGACCAGGGCCGTTGGCAGCACGCCCAGGGGTTGCTTGACCGCCTGCCCGCCGACGCCGGTGACAGCGACAGCCAGGCGCTACGCCAGCGTGTGGAGAACGGCGCTCGGATGGCCGAGCTGGCCCGGGTTTTCGACAGCGGTGACCGCTGGCGCATTCAATCGGAATTGGAGCGGCTTTACGCCGCGCCGCCGACGACCCCGGCGGAAACCGGGCAACTGGCCAATTTTCTGGTCGATCGCGGCGAAAGCAGCCTGGCGCTGACCCTGGTGCGCAAGGACCTTTCCAAAGGGCTGGATCGGGGCGCGCCCAAGGACTTCGTGCCCCATGCGCTGGTATTGGGCCGGCTGGGCTACGACCGTGAAGCCGGCGAGCTGCTGCGCGAGCTGCAACGTCGCGCGGAGCAGCAGCCCGGCGGCGCCGAGGCCTTCGCCGACGCGCGCCGGACCCTGTCGGTGGCGTCGGTGGATCATGCCCGCCAGAGCGGCGATTTCGCCCGCGCCTACGACGAGGCGGTGATGGCGCTGTCCTCGGACCCGGACAACGAAGAGTTGGTGCTGGCGCTGGGCCGGGTCTATCAGGAAGGGGGGTTGCACCGGGAAGCGGCCGTCACCTACGACTGGCTGTTGGCCCGCCCGGGCCCGCAGCTGCCGGCGCGCCGCGCGGCGGTGGCCAATGCGCTGGCGATGGACGACGTGGACCGGGCGGAGCAGTTGCTGGAACAGGCGGCGCCGCTGGAAGACAGCGAGCTGCTGTTGCTGGCGGCCCGCACCGCGCGCCGTTCCGGCGATAGCCGCAGCGCGCTGGCGCTGGCCGAAAAGGCGGCGGACGCTCAGTACCGGGCCAACCGCGGCGGCGCCCCGGCGGCCTTGGCGGGCAGTGCTAACCCGTTCCGCAAGACCGCCGGCAAGACCCCGGAGAACCGCTGGTTGGCGCTCGCTGAAGGCGACGACAACAACGACGGCACCCGCACCGACGTTTGGCTGCCGGGCAACCTTTCTGCCGGAGACCGGGGCCAGCACTGGCGGCCGCCGGTGCGCGAGCAGGCGGTGGCCGCGTCGGCGCCGTCCGCCGGTTACTATCAGCCCGGCGCGGCGTCCCGCCCGGCGCCGGCGCCCACGCCGGTGCAGGAAAGCGCCCGCGCCGAGGCGCGCATTGACCGCTTCCGCGAAGACGTGCGCCGGGACGTGGCGCCGCGCGTGGAGACCGGTCTGGCGCTGCGTAATCGGGACGGTGAATCCGGCCTCAGCGAGCTCACGGAAGTGAGCGGCGAGCTGGCCTTTTCCGGGGTGCCGTTCCGAGGCGGTCGGTTCCGGGGCGTGGTCACGCCCACCTTCTTGAACGCCGGCACGGTGAGCGGTTCCGCCGCCGAGCGTTTCGGCTTCGGGCCGCTGGCCGACGGCGCCGCCTCCCTGGCCGGCAATCTGGAAGGCGCCTACGACCTGATCGCCGAAGTAGGGCAGAGCGCCGCGCAGCTGGAAACGGCGCAGAGCGCCGTCGATGAAGCGCAAACCGCCTATCAGGAGGCGCTGGAAGAGTTCAACACCCAGGTGCCGCCGGACCCGGACGACGAGGACGCGGAAGAGGTGGATCTGGTCACCCAGGACGAGCTGGACGCGCTGCAAAACCAGGTGACCAACCTGGAAAACCAGCGGGACCAGGCGGCGACCCAGTTCGAAAGCGCCACCTCCCGCAACGTGCTGTACGAAGTGGGCATCGACCTGGACGCGCTCTCCGAGGATCAGCGCGCCTTCGTGGACCGTTTCCTGGTGGCCAACTTTGGCAGTGCCGATTTTTCCCTGGAAGCGGACACCCCGGAGGAGTTCGAGGCCCGCTCGCAGGCGGTGCGTGATCTGATCGGCGGCCTGCAGGCGCGCGCCAACGGCTATGCCCGTGGCGCCGCCGCCGGCAACCAGACCGAGGCGGGCATGGGCGTGGGCTTCGGCTATCAAGGTCAGGCGTTCGCCGCCGATATCGGCAGCACCCCGTTCGGGTTCGAGATCACCAACCTGGTGGGCGGTCTGAGCTGGACGCCGAGGCTGGGCCGCAACGGGCGCTTTATCCTCGCCGGGGAACGTCGCGCGGTCACCGACAGCCTGCTGTCCTACGCCGGGGTCGAGGATCCCGCCACCGGCGACCGCTGGGGCGGGGTGACGCGCACCGGCGGCCGTATCGGGCTGACGTTCGATAACGGCCCGCTGGGGCTGTACAGCGACCTGGGCTTCTACCATTACGACGGCCACAACGTGGCCGATAACCAATCGGTGGAGGCGTCCCTGGGCGGCTATCTGCGGCCCATCCGCGAAGACGATCGTGAGCTGAAGACCGGGGTCAATGTGCGCTACATGAGCTTCGACGAGAACCTCAGCAAGTTCACCTACGGTCACGGTGGTTACTTCAGCCCGCAGGATTACGTCAGCTTGTCGTTCCCGATCGAGTATTCGGAGGACTATCACCGCTGGACCTGGAACGCCACCTTCGCGCCTGGCTTCCAAAGCTACAGCAGCGACGCGGCGGCGTTCTTCCCGACCCTGGCGGAGGAGCAGTTCTGGATGGAAATCCTGGCGTCTTCCGGCGTGATCGACAGCGCCTACTACGCCGCGGAAAGCAAAAGCGGCTTTGGCGTCAATCTGGGCGCCGGGCTGGATTACCGGCTGTCACCGGGGCTCAAGCTGGGCACCCGGGTGGGTTACGACACCTTCGGCGACTACTCGGAAACCAAGGCGTCGGTGAACCTGAATTACACCCTGGAGGAATAATATGGACCGCGATGCGATCAGCGCGCGCAGCCTGGCTTACCACCAGGAACAGCAATGCGACACGCAGTGGCGTGATTTCCTCTCGGTTCTGGTGGCGGAGCTGGGTCAGTTGTCCGGTCGCGAGGAGTCCCTGGAGTTTTTCCGCCACCTGGGTCACCGGCTGGCGGAACGATTGCCCGTGCGCGAGCAGGACACCCTGCAAGGGCTGGAGCAGGCCATCAACGAACACTGGCGCCGCATGGATTGGGGCTGGTGTTTGTTCTCCGCTCAGCAGAACATGATCACCATCCTGCACGGCGCCTGGCCGGAGCTGGACAAGCGCCCCGGTTGCCTGTGGCCACTGGCCATGGCGTCTCTGCTGGAGGGCGTTTATGAATGCTGGTTGCGCGGTCAGGGCGGCGGCGAGGTGTCGGTGAAGATGCTGTCCGCGGTGTCCGGTGAACCGATGGAATTCTGTTACGGCCGCTAAACATGGATAACACAATGTACTCAGGACCAGGGAAGGTCGGACCCTTGGCGCGGCGCTGCTGGCCCGTGCTGTTGTGTCTGACGATGATCGCCGGTTTGTCCGGCACCGCCGGCGCCGAAGAGCGTTACTCGATTTGGCGCGACTACGCCGAGCGCTTCATTACCGACGAAGGTCGGGTGGTGGATACCGGCAACAACGACGTCACCCACACCGAAGGGCAGGGCTGGGCCATGTTGTTCGCCGAGGCGTTCAACGACCGGGCCCGCTTCGAGACGCTCTGGTGCTGGACCCGGAAAAATCTGGATGTGCTCGACGGCGACCTGCTGGCGTGGCGCTACCAGCCCGACCAGACGCCGCCGGTACAGGATCTCAACAACGCCAGTGACGGCGACCTGCTGGTTGCCTGGGCGCTGCACCGTGCGGCGCGGAAGTGGCAGGTGCCGGAATACGAGCAGCAATCCAGGCGTTTGCGGCGCGCCATTGGTCGCCATCTGATTCGCGATTACGCCGGTTATTCGGTGCTGCTGCCGGCTCGGCGCGGCTTCGAGCATCACGGCTATGTGGTCGTTAACCTGTCCTATTGGGTGACGCCGGCGCTGAAAGACTTCGCCAAATCGGAGCCGGACGGCCCCTGGCAGCGGCTGCTGCTGGATGGCGAGCGGTTGCTGAGTGCCGCCCGTTTCGGCGCCCACCAGTTGCCGCCGGATTGGTTGAGCCTGACGGAAAGCGGGGAATTGCGGGTCGCCGACCAATGGCCGCCCCGGTTCGGTTTCGAGGCCGTTCGTGTGCCCTTGTACGCAGTTTGGGCCGGACGTTCGGAACAAGCGGGCCTGGAGGCGGTCAGCGCTTACTGGCGCGGCGCGGATGACCGTCCCCCGGCGTGGGTCAATCTGATGGACGACGAAACCGCCGACTATCCGTTGTCCCGCGGTGGTATGGCGGTGCGCTCGCTGTTACTCGGGATGCCGGGTAAAATGCCCAAGCACATCCGCCCGGAGGATGATTACTACTCCGCGTCATTACTGGTGCTGTCCTGGCTGGCGGCGTTCCTACCGGAGCCGGCCACCCCCACGGGCACCCCTACAAGGAGGTAAACAGCTTCGTGATTCGTAAAGCGGTGATTCCCGTCGCCGGCTTTGGTACCCGCATGCTGCCGGCGTCCAAGTCGATCCCCAAAGAGATGCTGCCGGTGGTGGATCGCCCGGCCATCGCCTATGTGGTGGACGAAGCGGTGCGCGCCGGCATCACCGAAATCATTCTGGTCAGCCACGCCAGCAAGAGCGCGGTGGAAAACTACTTCGACGGCCACCCGGAGCTGGAAGCGCAGCTGGAGGCCAAGGGCAAGACCGGGCTGCTGGAGCAAGTGCGCCACCCGCTGCCGGAGGGTGTGCAGGTGGTGAGCGTGCGTCAGGGGCCGCCGCTGGGTCTCGGCCACGCGGTGCACGCCGCCCACCAGCTGGTCGGTGACGAGCCGTTCGTGGTGATTCTGCCGGACGTGCTGGTGGACGCCATGGACCAGCCGGACGACCTGACGGCCATGGTGCAACGCTTCGAGGAGACCGGTGCCGCACAGATCATGGTGGAGGCGGTGCCTGACGACCGCGTCGACCAGTACGGCATCGCCGAGCTGGACGGCCCGTCGCCCGCGCCGGGGGCGAGCGCGCCGATGCGCGCGGTGGTGGAAAAGCCCCGTCCCGAGGACGCGCCCTCCAATCTGTCGGTGGTGGGCCGCTATGTGCTGCCCGCGGGCATCATGGGGCTGCTCGCCGACACCGCGCCGGGGGCCGGCAATGAGATTCAGCTCACCGACGCGATCGCCGACCTGATCGCCCGCCAGCCGGTGGAAGCCTACGCCATGCGCGGCCGCACCTTTGACTGCGGCAGCAAAGCCGGCTACCTCGAAGCCATCCTCCATTACGCCGCCAAGGACCCAGCCCTCGCCGAGATTGTTGTAGGAGCGGGCCCAGCCCGCGAAAGGTCGCAAAGCGACCGGCAGGATCCCAGAGAGGGTTAACCATGCGAATTGATGTCTTCGGCGACACCCTGTGCGCGTCCGTGACCGCCGCCGCTTTGGCGCAAAGCGGCCATGAGGTGTGCTGGTTCATCCCCGAGGGCCGGGTGCTGGACGCGGTGAACGAGGGCCAGGTGCCGTATCGCGAGCCCGGGTTGGGCGACCTGCTCGGTGAGCAGCGTGCCGCGGGGCGGTTGCGCTGCGAGCCGATGACCCTCAACGGCGCGCCGGCGGCGCCGGCGGTGTTCCTGGCGCTGCAGCCCGGCGCCCAGGCGCTGGCCGGGGAGATCGCCGACTGGCTGGCCGGCGCCGGTGCCTGTGGCCTGCTGGTCAACCAGAGCGTGTTCCCGGTGGGCACCAGCGAGGCCCTGCAAGAGCGGCTTTCCGTGGCGCGCAGCCCGGCGCGGGTGGTGGCGCTACCGGAAACCCTGCAGGAAGGCGTGGCCATCGACAGTTTCCTGCGCCCCCACCATATTCTGCTGGGCTGTGACGACCCGGAAGCGGAAACCCTGATGCGCGAGATTCTGCGCCCCTTCAACCGGCGCCGCGATGTGATCCGGGTGATGGGGTTGCGCGAAGCGGAATTCACCAAGCTGGCGATCAGCGGCATGCTCGCCACCCGGCTCAGCTATATGAACGATATGGCGTTGCTGGCGGAGCAGCTCGACGTGGACATCGACACGGTGCGCCAGGGCGTGGGTTCCGACCCGCGCATCGGCGAAGCCTATCTGTACGCCGGCTGCGGGTTCGGCGGCTCCGGTTTCAGCCGCGACGTGATGAGCCTCACCGACACCCTGCGCAGCAAGGAAGTGAGCGCCAAGCTGCTGGAACAGGTGATGGAGATCAACGAGCGCCAGAAGGAGGTGCTGTTCCGGCGTTTCTGGCGTCATTTCGGCGGCGAGGTGGCGGGCCGCCGGGTCGCGATCTGGGGTGCTGCCTTCAAACCCGGCTCCGACCGGGTGGACAACGGCCCGGCCTTGAAGCTGATCGAAGCACTGTGGGCCCAGGATGTGCAAGTGCACGTACACGACCCCCTGGCGCTGCCGGAACTGAGCGCCTGGGCCGCCGGCCACCCGGATCTGGTGCTGCACGACGACCCCTATCAGGCGGCGGCCGAGGCGGACGCCTTGATGCTGGTCACGGAGTGGAAACAGTATTGGAGCCCGGACTGGCCGCGCCTGCGTGACGGCATGGCCACGCCGCTGGTTCTGGACGGTCGTAATATCTACGACCCCGGCTATGTGCGCGGCCAGGGTTTGATCTATCACGGTATCGGCCGGGGCTGACCCGCCCCGAGCGAGACGAAGAGGACAGACAGGATGTTGCCCGACCCTTTCAGTGCCGCGGAACGACCGGTGCGCCAGGCCCTGGCGGACCACGCCGACCAGGCGCGCCACTGGCACCTGGCCGATCTGTTTGCCGCCGACGGCGCCCGTTTCGACACGCTTAGCCGCGAGCACTGCGGCCTGCTGGTGGACTACAGCAAGCAGCGCCTGACTGGCGAGACCCTGAACCTGCTGCTGGATCTGGCCCGCGCCCGCGATCTGGCCGGCTGGATCCGCGCCCTGTTCGAGGGCAGCGACGTGAATTGGACCGAAGAGCGCCCGGCCTTGCACTGGCGCCTGCGTGAGCAGGCCGCCGGCGCGCCGGAGGTGCACGACCAGTTGCGGCGCATGGGCGAGATCGTCGATCAGGTACTGCGCGGCCAGTGGCGTGGCTGCCACGGCGACGCCATCACCGACGTGGTCAACGTGGGCGTGGGCGGCTCGGACCTGGGCCCGCTGATGGCGTCCTACGCGCTCGGCGATTTTCGGCCCGAGCACGGCCGCCGGCCCAACCTGCATTTTGTGTCGTCCATGGACGGCAGTCAGATCGCGCCGCTGCTCAACGATCTCAACCCGGCCACCACCCTGATCGTGGTGTCGTCCAAATCCTTCACCACCCTGGATACCCTGGCCAACGCGGAAACCGCCCGCGCCTGGCTGGAACGCGCCTTTCCCGATCAGCATCGGGCGCTGATGCGCTGCCACTTCGTGGGGGTGTCCGCCAACCCCAAAAAAATGAGCGAGTGGGGCATCGACCCCTGCAACCAGCTGTTGTTCTGGGAGTGGGTGGGCGGTCGCTTTTCGCTGTGGTCGGCGATTGGCCTGCCGATCGCGTTGACCGTGGGCATGCAGGGTTTCCACGAGTTGCTGGAAGGCGCCCGGGAGATGGACGCGCATTTCCGCGAAGCCCCGCTGGCGGGGAATCTGCCGGTGATTCTCGGCCTGGTGGACGTCTGGAACATTAATTTTCTGGATATCACCGCCCGGGCGGTGCTGCCCTACGACGGCCGGCTCAAGCATTTCCCCTCTTATCTGGAACAGCTGGAAATGGAGTCCAACGGTAAGTCGGTGACCCGCGACGGCACGCCGGTGGATTACCACACTTGCCCGGTGATCTGGGGTGAGGTGGGCTCCAACGCCCAGCATGCGTTCTATCAATTGCTGCACCAGGGCACCCAGCCGGTGGCCTGCGACTTTATCGTCGCCGGGCGCTATGTGCCGCCCCACGGCGACGGCGAAGGCGGCGAGCACCAGCGGCTGGCGCGTCAGCACCGGCTGACACTGGCCAACTGCCTGGCCCAGTCGCGGTTGCTGGCGCTGGGCGGTCGGGCCTTGCCCGATGACCAACACGACCAGCCCGCGTTCAAGCAGTACCGGGGCAACCAGCCGAGCACCACCCTGATGCTCGACGAGCTGTCGCCGCGCCGGCTGGGCAGTCTGGTGGCGCTCTACGAGCACAAAGTGTTCGTGGAATCGGTGCTGTGGGGCATTAACCCGTTCGATCAGTGGGGCGTGGAGATGGGCAAGGTGATTGCCCGCGACATGGTGCCGGTGCTGGAAACCGGCGACGGCCTGGATGGGCTGGACGCCTCCACCCGGGGCCTGGTGCGCCGCGCCCGCTCCTGAATTTGTACGCCAACGTTTTCGGTAAAGGACGACACACCATGGCTTCCGAACTTTCCGACTCCCTGTTCCGCGCCTACGACATCCGCGGCATCTATGAAGACAGCCTGACCCTGGAGGCGGCCCGCCTGATCGGCCGCGCCATCGGTTCGGAAGTGCGCCGCCAGGGCGGCGATACCCTGGCGCTGGCCCGCGACGGCCGCCTGTCCGGCCCGGCGCTGCTGGACGCCCTGGCCGAAGGCGTGCGGGCCTGCGGCTGCGCGGTGGTGGACCTGGGCATGGTGCCCACACCGGTGCTGTATTTCGCCACCTGGCACTACCCGGGCGTCAATTCCGGCGTGATGGTCACCGGCAGCCACAACCCGCCGGACTACAACGGCTTCAAGATCGTGATCAACGGCACCACCCTGTCCGGCGACGCCATCCAGGCGCTTAAACGGCGCATCCACAACCAGGATTTCAGCGACGCCGACAGCCCCGCCGGGCGCGAGCCGCGCGACGTGCTGCCCGCTTACCTTGACGCGCTGTTGGAGCGCCACAGCGCGCCGCGCCCGCTCAAGGTGGTGGTGGATTGCGGCAACGGCGTGTCCGGCGTGATCGCGCCACGGGCGCTCCGCGAGATCGGCTATGAGGTGGTGCCATTGTTCGACGAGGTGGACGGCACCTTCCCCAACCACCATCCGGACCCGGGCGACCCGGAGAACCTGCGCGATCTGATGCGTGTGGTGGCGGAACAGCGGGCCGACCTGGGGCTGGCCTTCGACGGCGACGGCGACCGGCTGGGCGTGGTGCTGCCCAACGGCACCGTGATCTACCCGGATATTCTGCTGATGGCCCTGGCCGAGGATCTGGTGGTCCGCCACCCGGGCGCCAAGGTGATCTTCGACGTTAAGTGCACCGGCGCCCTGTTCGAGGTGATCCGCGCCGCCGGCGGCGAGCCGGAAATGTGGCGCACCGGCCACTCGCTGATCAAGGCGCGCATGAAGGAAACCGGCGCGCTGCTGGCCGGTGAGATGAGCGGGCACATTTTCTTCGCTGAAAACTGGTACGGCTTTGACGACGGCCTGCTGGCGGCGGTGCGCCTGCTGGACGTGCTGGCCCGCCAGGATCAGGGTGCGCAGTCGTTTTTTGAGCGCTTCCCGGCACTGTGCACCACCCCGGAAATCCCCATCGAGGTCACCGAAGAGAATAAATTCCGCATCGTCGAGTACCTGCAGGACGAAGTGGAGTGGGGCGAAGGCGCGCGCACCGTGCTGGACGGCATCCGCATGGACTATGAGGACGGCTGGGGCCTGTGTCGGGCCTCCAACACCTCGCCCAAGCTGGTGACCCGCTACGAGGCCCGCGACGAGCAGGCCCTGGATGCCATCCGCGCGCGCTTCGAGGCGGCTATCCGCGAGGCGATCGACGCCGTGAATTGAAAAATCGAATCGGTTTGCGGTGCGGTTCCCGTTCTTTAGCGGCGGAAATTGGACAATGGAGCTCCGCCAACGCGAAAGGATTCGATTATGAGTATTGCGGTTTCCGAGGCCCGACCGGAAGAGAGCCCCTACGAGGTTCCCGACCAGGTGTTTCGCCGCCACGACGTGCGCGGCCGCTACGGCGACACCCTGACTCTGCAGGGCGCCAACCTGATCGGCCGGGCGCTGAGTGCCCAGGCGCGCGCCGAGGGCGCGCAACGGGTGCTGCTGGGCCGCGACGGCCGGCTCTCCTCGCCGGCGCTGGCCGAGGCGGTGACCGAGGGTCTGCGGGCCGGCGGCTGCGATGTGATCGACCTGGGCCTGGTGCCCACGCCGGTGCTGTATTTCGCCACCCATCATTATCAGGACGTGGACGCCGGGGTGATGGTGACCGGCAGCCACCACCCCGCTGACTTCAATGGTTTCAAGTTCGTACTCGGCGGTGCCGCTGTGGGCGGTGTCGGGCTGGCGGCGCTGCGGGAGCGCATCCGCCAACGCCACTTCAGCGACGGCGCCGGCGATTATGAACACCGCGATATACTGCCTCACTATCTCAACGCCATGCAGCGCCGCCACGAGCTGAGCCGGCCAATGAAAGTAGTGGTGGACTGCGGCAACGGCGCCGCCGCCGTGGCCGCCCCGGAGGCGCTGATGCTGATGGGCTGCGACGTGGTGCCGTTGTTCCTCGAGGTGGACGGGCGCTTCCCCAATCACGCGCCGGACCCGGCGGACCCGGATACCCTGCACGACCTGCGGGTGACGGTGCGCGACGCCAACGCCGACCTGGGCCTGGCCTTTGACGGCGACGGCGACCGGTTGGGCGTGGTGCTACCCGATGGCGAGCTGATTTACCCGGATCTGATGCTGAAGGCCGGCGGCGCCGGCAGCCCGCTGTTCTTCGGCGAGGAATGCTACGGATTCGGCGACGCCACTCTGGCCGCCGCGCGACTGCTCGGCCTGCTCAGCCGCCACCCCGGCCCCGCCGCCGACTTCTT
>JBFJUC010000013.1:0-19133 GCA_041624875.1 Alcanivorax sp. | reverse complement strand
GGAACCGCCGCCGGGCGGTCGCCGAAGGCCACCAGTTTGGTCACGCCCCGGGTGGAGCGGATGGTGTGCCAGCCACTGCCCTGCTCGGACAGTTGAATAAAGAGGTAACCGGGGAACAGAGGTTCCTGACGCTGCACGCGCCGGCCGGCGCGTACTTTTTCCAGACAGAGCTGGGGCTGAAAGCAGGTAAAGCCCTGATTTTCCAGGTTTTCCTGGGCCCTGTAGTTCTGGTTGGCGCGGCACTGCACCACATACCAGCCTGAATCGCTCATGCCGTTATCCTTTTCGGGGCTCTGCCCTTGCCCGGCCCTTTTGAGGCCGGGTGTCCGTATTCGTATAGCTTCGCGCGGGGAGGTGACGTTCGCGTGACGGAGCTTACGTTAGCCGGGCGGAGTCCGCCTTGCCGTAGTGCTCAGGTTGTCTTTTGTTGCGATCTTTTACATTCCCCCCGGAATATCGATTTGTGATCCTAGTGCAAATAGTTTATGTGATCAATATCACATTACGGTACTGCCAAAACCGGCTAGTCCTTTTTTCGTAGCGCTGCCTCTTCATCGCTTAGAAGGCGGCTGTATATTCGGAAGTCTTGCTCGGAACCGAAATAGGAGTTGTGCCATAGCAAGGTAAAAGTTCCGCCTACTTTCCGGCATTCATCCTTTAAAGCGTTAAACTTCTGGAACGCCGCCTCCGTTGATCCCAGTCCCAAATAACGCTCCGCGATTACCGTACAGTCCATCGCTACCAGCGGCCGTACTCGAATCCCCAGTGCCCGCTGCTCCACAACATCGAAGGCGGGATATTCGAAACAGGTACCGCACCGGAAGCCTGGCCTATCCGCGTAACTCATGGTGCTATCGTAGGTCATCCCAGCGTCATTCCAGGCCCGAAGTGTTGTGGCTTGATCCCAGCGTAGAAAATGCATCCGCCCTCCCCACCCCCGCTGCGTTACGCCCTCTTCAGCGCAAACACGACGAAGACGTTCGGCTTCGCGGGCTATTTCAGCAGGCCTGTTGTAGGTGTTGTAACTGGGATGCAGGCCGATCTCATGACCACGGCTGTGAATGGTCCTGATCAGTTGCCTTATCTCCGGCATCTCCGGGTCGTAAAGAGCGTCTTTACTGGAATCGGTACGGCCACAAATAAAGTAGAAGGCGCTGGTCAATCCATATTTCTCAGATTGATCCATGAGCCAAGTGAAGGTGTTGAATGGATCTTCTCGCTGGATTGCATGCGTACGCCGGCTGTTCAGCCAAAGAAACGGCGCCATAATGGCCGATTTAATGTCACGGCGAACCAAAACATCACCGCCTAAAGTGCGGATGAGGCCGGCAAAGCTCTGAAACGCATAGCGGGCGGGTCGGTCCACATCATGCGAAACCTTTACTGAAAACCTATGATGCTTGAGAGTGATGTCCGGCCAGACGCGCCCGATAATCTGTCCGAGAACAGCAAGCCATTCGTCGACAATAGGACGTTCCAGATAGTCGTGATGGTAGGCGTGCGAAGACGTCGCTGGAAAGCGCCGATGTTCGTCCAGATCGGTCCTTCCGATCTCTTCCTGCCGGGTGAGCATCCAAATCGTCAAACCCGGTACATCATAGTGAACAACGGCCTCCTCAGGCCCGAGTTCCACCAGTGGAGATACTAGAGGGTGGGACGCCGGGGCAGGCAGGGCGCGGGCATCCGACGCCTCGAAGCCTTCTTTTCTCGGAAACCACTCAAAGCAGGGGAAGTCCGACCTGGACTGGTGGAAGGCCGGATCAGGTGAATCAAAAATAATCGTGCCCTGCCGCTCGTTCAGGCGCATCTGTAAATGGCCGCCGGTGAAACTGAGCTGGAATTCATGACCAAAGCGCTCAGTCAAAACAACTTCCAGCCAACGGAGAGCGGGGTCTGTATACATCATCGACATACTCACCTAAGGATTCGGCGTAATCCATCAGCCGCTTTAACGACTTTGGACGGCGTATGGCTGACATTGTGGTAAGGCGTTTGTATTGCGCCAAACGACCGGAAGAAGCGCTCCACCGGCTCCAACATGGAGCCTTCGAAGTCGAAGGCATCAGTGACAGTCGAGGCGAACTTGATGGCTTCCCACATACATAGGCTGGTGGCGCCACTGTTCCTCAAAGCGGGATCACCGCCGCCCATGATGTAATAGGCGCTATTTTTGTCCCAAACGATGTAGACGCCAGCATGATGCTGACCTTGCTCGTCCTCCGCAATCAGCATCTTCCGGCAACCCTGTTCCTGAGCGGCGCGGTCCAGCCCCGCGACAAACGCTTTGGTGTATGGGATCGCTTTTCCTTGTCGTTGGAAAACCATGCAGTTCAGCTCGTAGAAAGTCTCCAGCGGGAGGTCATCCCGGATACGCAGCGCTTCCCGGTTTAACGCCTTTTTGATGTCTGTCCTGACACCTTGCTGAAGCTCTGCCCATAGATCCTCCTTCGACTTACTCTCCAGATTCTCGATGCGGTAGGTGTAGCGCGTGGTTTGTGCAAATCCTCTCCAATAGAAAGGTAACCAGTTGGTCTGCTTGAAATGCCAGTTCTGTGAAAAATGGTGGTAGTCAGGAAGCTGCGCGATGAGCTGTTCCATCAAATCCTTTTCACGGGACAGTCGTTTTGCGTACTTAGCGTTCGTTGATCTAATCCAAGGGCCTTGAGTTTGAGTAAGTGCCGGTTGGGAAATAAACGTGAAGCCATACCGCCTTTTTTTAACGTAAGGCATGCAGGCAACAACTTCATCGCCTTTCTCGACAAGCGCCACATCCCAGTCGTTACCCGCTACCGCGTCCAGCCACCACGCCCGCGAGAACAGAGGTATTGAAGGCTCGGCCTCACAGAGACGCCGGTACACATCTTTCAAACGAACAGCTCCTTACTGAATGGGTGTGATTCGGCCAATGCATCAAGTTGCCTGCGTTGTTCGTCTGAAAGCCGCTCTGGCAGGTCCTTCTGAAAACCAGGCAGCACACTATTGAGGCGTGGATGAGCTCCAATCCAGTGGCCCAACTCATGGACCAGCGCAGGGCTGAAGTCACGATAGTGAACAATCTTAACGTTTTGCCTCGGAAACAGAACCAAGTCCTCTTCTATCTGCTTCTCAAGAAAGTACACTTGCGCGGCGCACATTTCCGTCTCCGGAAGACCGCGCAGATCCTCCACGTTTGGTGGCATTATACTCCACCATTGTCCTTCTTTGACGCCAACCTTCTTGCGTGCTCGCAGTATTGAGCGAATAACAAATCTGGGGTCGCGACGCACAACGATAATCCTTGCATCGGGAAACACCTCCTTGATCAACCTTAAACGCTGGCCGGCGTTCAGGTTCTTAAAAATCAGGGGCTTTCCGAGATAGGAGGATACGCCTGCGATCTCAGCATAGATGCCTTGCAGCATTCGCGGGGTAATATCTTCATAGTCCACGAAATGGCGTTCCACAGGCAACCATCGATACCAAAAGGTACCGCACTCACTGGGTGCATGCCCCCCGAACGCACGAGTACTACCATGGTCCGCCTTGAAATTATGATGAGGGGCTTCTCCGTACTTCTTCTTGCTCAACCACATCCCAAAGCGAAGGTTTCTATGCCAGGAACAGGCGGTATTATCTATATATGCCAAGTTGTAGACGTTGGTCAGGGCCTGGTACAGAATTGTTGAACCGGTGCGAGGCGCTCCAACAATAAAAACCGGCGGGTGCTCATTTCGAGAGGGGGCCTTGAAGAAAACATTCTCGAACCCTTTAATAAAAGGGCTGGCCAGCGCCTTGAGTGATCGCTCGCTGAATCTCGCACCCCTTAGGATAAGAGTCACGCGGCACCCTTGTAATCGTCTAGTTTTTTCACCACGCGGGCCGGCACGCCGGCGAGGACCTGATTGCCCTCGGGAAATGACTTAGTGATTACGCTGCCCGCGGCCACGACGGTGTGGGGGCCCAGCTCAACATGAGGAAGCACCACAGCGTTGGCTGCTAGCCAACAGTTGTCGCCTATGACAATAGGCGAACCCTCCATATACCGATAATAGTCATCAATATCATGATTCATTGAAATAATAGAGACCCGGGGGCCGACCCAGACATTCTTCCCGAATTTAATACCATTCCGGCCATCAATATGACACCCCATGCTCAGCCCCGGGCTCCGCGTACCACGGTCTATTTTGTGAGGGGCAATCACCTTTGACGACCAGTGCACTGGCCAGCTTACACGCCTATTAAACCCAAATACTTTTTGTGTAATAAAAAGTCTTATCAACAGAAAGATGGAAAACTCTTTACTAGAAAATCCCTCCCCACCAAAAAGGCCGAGAATCTTCCTTATCATATCAACACCTCACGTCAGGAGTCGGAGCGATAATTAACAGAAACCCGTGATAAAACAGCACTTCTCCGGCTCCGAATAGCTGCTTCGCTTGCGGCAGCGGTCTCGACATTCTTAGAGAAAACTTTACTAAAAACCTTTCTAAGCAACGCGGCATAATAATCAATATGGATATACAAACTCGAAATGCGCGACGAGCTTCCATAATCCGCCTTGTAACCGAGATGGTCCATCTGCAAACGAGCAATCATCTCAACAATCATAATCTTCCGGCGACCAAGTTCAACTTTATACTTCTGGCTATTCGCCGTATCGGTTGGCTTATTAATATTCTTCCAATCATGAACTTCAATGGCGGACGTTTCCTTAAAGTTTTCATTACGGGACATCTGCACGCCTATAAAATCCAGCAAGTCCTGAACCGATTCTTTCTCTTTGCTGATCAGACCCTCGTAACTTAACCAACGGCACTTTCCTTTGGAAGCCAGACGGGAACAAGCCTGGATGGCTTTGGTCTGCTCGTAAGACCACAATCGCGCATAGCGGGCAACGCTCTTTATGGCCCCAGGGCGCTTGATTTGGCTCAACACAAAATCTCGCGGATCCCGATATAAATATATGAATCTGGCATCCGGAATCTGCCGCTCAATATCTAACGCAAACTCGTAGAGAAAGTTATCTTTACAAATATACCCCTGATAACCTTTTTCAGACGCATACTTATTCATTAAAAAATGCATCAACGGGATGGCATCCCGATCGTTATTCTTAAAATCAAGAAGGATTTGCTCTGCGCTCCAGTCAATCTCCCAAGGGGAAAAATGCACAGTGCACAGGTCCAGTGCCTGCCTTACGAAACATAAAAAGTTATTATCATCGCTCAAGTCACCATAGAAGGGTTTTTGATAGTAAAGGTGCTTGAGGAAATGTGCGGGCGACGGACCAAGATATACGGATTGAGACTCAGTGAGACGTCGTCTAAGCAGATTAGTCCCGCTCCTCTCTGAGGCCACGATGAAAACAGGACGATCTTTGTAATCCATAATATCTATCCTAGAACATGCTCGTCAGCCTTCCTGGATACCCTGAGAATTGCTAACGACTGCCCTAAATAACACAACGAAAGCGCAGCCGAAATACCCAGAAACACAGAAAGATTGGAACTGGAAAAGTAATATGTCAAAAGTATCGCCAGGGATACCAGGGAAAGTAAAATGATTTGGTATATCAACCCCAGCTCATTCCGACCCAATACTGCAAAGCCCGAGATTGATTTGGCGACAAAGCTAATACAAAAAGCTGGAATCATAACCATGGCTAATACATCCACATCGCCCCAACGATCACCGAACAATTGCTCAAGCACTTTGAAGTGGAACGCAATGAACATGCTCGTCGCTAACGCAAGTCCCGGTAAAGAGAACTTACGGACAATTGATCTGGTGTACTCGTAAATCGGCTTTTGATCTGCTTTCCGACTGGCCACCGTCCGCAAATAGACTTTGTTCACAGCACCGGAAACCAAAGCGACTGGCGCCATCATCACCCTTTGTATCATTGCATAATACCCGGCGGAAGCCGTCCCGAGCAGAGCAGTCAATAAAAACACCGGCGCCTGCGAGGCAAGATTACCGACCAGGACCGCAGGCGTTGAATAATAAACAAACTTGCTATGCTTCCTCGCCCAGAAGGCAAGCTTTTTTAGTTTGAGAACCGAGTGATAGGCGCGCCCCTTCCTGAAATCGCTAGCTAACAGATACATTGATGGCACGGCCACCGAAGCAACCAGGCCAACAATCAACCCATTGGCCAGAACGTCCTGACCTTCAAAAAAAACAGCAATAGCAACAAAGATAAACGATCGCGCGATCTGTATACCAACAATCCTTACGTATTCGCTATTTCGATTCTGCAGGAACGATCCAATATTTATAATAGATAAGGAGAATGAGACAAAAGGAACGACCAGCCATCGGACGCCGACAGAATCAGAAAGGACCAGCCCAGTCACTACTGCAAAAGCCAGAAGATTCAATGTGATGCTGATCAAGAAGGATAGACTCAACGCAACTTCAGAGAGCCGCTCCTGTTTCGGCAACAAGATGGTTACTTCATACCTGAAAGATGAAACGAACCCCAGCAAGGTCGAGGTAGCCAGGATGACTGCATATACACCGAACTCCTCCGGCGAATACAGTCTGCTTAACGCGACCACCCCAAGCAGCATTATGCCTTGGGAGATCGCGGTACCTACTGTAAGTACGCCTACGCCTTTGATAAATGACAATCAATCACCTGCTAGGGCTTTCACTTCTTAAGGAATGGATGGTAGTTACCTATCGGCCCAAGCGGGGTTGCATTGCGAATCTGAGACACGGTCTCGATCGCTACACGGTTTTCCTCCAGGCCAAAGCCGCGACCGGCAAGAATCTCTTCGTAGCTCCGGTTGTGCAAATCGGTGAAACCGCCGGAGAACTCGATTTCCTCGCCGTCCACGGTGATGGAGCGATAGGTCCGCTGACCCAGAGCTTTGGCGCTTTCCGGGACGTACTTGTAGTCCACGGACAGGAACCAGCGAACGCGGGCTTTTTCGTACTCCAGGTAGCCGGCTGCCATGGTGTCGTCACTGTGGTGCACCACATTCTCCTGCAAGGCGCCGAAGATGAAATGCAACATGTCATAGAAATGCACGCCGATGTTGGTGGCGATACCACCGGACTTCTTTTCGTCGCCCTTCCAAGACTGCAAATACCAATGACCCCGGGAGGTGATATAGGTTAGGTCCACCTCGTGTTTGGTGTCCTTATTCTCGGACTGCACTTTCTCGCGCAACGCCATGATGGAGGGGTGCACACGCAGCTGCAAAATGGTGTTTACCTTGCGACCGGTATCTTTCTCTATGTCAAGCAGACCGTCGATGTTCCAGGGGTTGAGCACCAGCGGCTTTTCGCAGATGGCGTCCGCGCCGGAGCGAAGCGCGAAGCGCATATGGCTGTCGTGCAGGTAGTTCGGCGAGCAGATCGAGATGTAGTCCAACTTCTGCTCGTGATTGGAGCGACGCAGCTTGTCGATGTGGCGGTCGAAGCGTTCAAACTCGGTGAAGAAATCGGCGTCGGGGAAATAGCTATCGATGATACCCACGGAATCATTGGGGTCCAACGCGGCGACAAGCCGGCTGTCGGTGGCTTTGATGGCTTGCATATGTCGCGGGGCAATATAGCCGGCGGCACCAATGATGGCGAAGTTTGTCATGTTGCTGTTGTCCCTGTTGTATTCAATATCGCTGGGTGTCGACTCTAATCAAGAATGCGACGGGCTAACACGGCGTAGTCGAGCTTTTGCCTGGCCAGCTTTTCGGATTCCGCTGCCATCGCCCGCAGGTCGACGGCGCCGGAGCTGACGTCAGCCAGCACCGCGGCCAGTTGTTGCTCGTTATTGACCCGCCAGCCGTTGTTTTCGGTATAGATGCCGTGGCCCTCGATATCCTCGAGCACCGGCACACAACGGCAACAGAGGCTGGTCTGCATGGTAGCTGACTGGCTGCCGGGCTGCAGGTAGACGTCCGCGCCACAGAGTAAAGCCCGGAGCTCGACGGGCGTTTGCCAGCCCCAGAAGTAAATCCGGTCGTCCGAGTCGATCAGCGTCTGGGCCTGATCCCGAATATCGTCCAGTAGAGAGCCGACCAGTACCAGCCGGAAGCGCGGGTCCGGGTTGCCGGTGAACGCGTTCAGGGTGTCCAGGAGCTTCTTCGACGCGGACTGCTTGCCGGATTGCACGAACAGCACTTGCTCGTCGGACAGCCCCAGGTCCTTGCGCGTACTTTCTCGCAGGGCGCGGTATTCGTCATCCTCGACCGGGTGACCGCCCAGTGGATAGAACTCCAGCTTCTCGTCCGGGATGCCGTAAAACTCGCGGGCGAACTTTCCTGTCAGCGACGAGATATAGAGGATTTTGTCGATCCACGGCAGGCACCAGTGCACGATGGTCCGGTAATACAGGTAGTGCAGGCCCCACTTGGAGACCGGGCCCCGGGCGCTGTTGATAAAGTCCGTGTGGGTGTCGACGTAGAACCTCACCTGGGGGTGGGCTTTCTTATAGCGGCTGACGGTGACCAGCTCCCAGCCGCACATGCCGTGGAACAGGATTGAGTCCGGCGCGAAGTCCTCCAGCAGCTGATAGACCCCTCGGTGCGGCCGCAGGCTTTTCGCCACGGCATGGGGCATCCAGGGATGGTAGGGCAAACGGATCACCTCGATGCCCTGTTTGCAGCGGTAATGGCCCGGTTCAACGAACTCACGGCGCCGGTCCGTGGTGAAAATCTGCGTAGAGGCGATTACCAGCACCTCATGCCCCTGCCGGATGTGCTCTTCCACCAGTTCGTTTTCCTGGTAGGCCCGATCGTCCATGTAGTAGTCGGACAGGCAGACGTGGGCGACTTTCATGCTTGGCTTTCCACCAGGGCGCTAACCACTCGGGCGATCTGCTCGTCGGTCAGGTAGGGGTGCATGGGCAGGCTCATGACCTCTTGAGCGACCTGGTCGCCCACCGGCAAGTCAGCGTTCAGGTCTTCCACCGCCGGCTGGCGGTTGAGCGGAATCGGGTAATGGACGGCGGTGGGGATGCCGGCCGCCTTGAGCGTTTCCTGGGCCTGTTGGCGGTTAGGCACGCGGACGGTGTATTGGGCCCAGGCGCTTACGTTATCGGGTGCCACATAGGGTGGAACAATTCGTCCTGCCCCAGAGAGCAGCTCGGTGTACCGGGCGGCAACCTGATTGCGCCTGGCCAGCTCGTCTTCGAAGATGTCCAGCTTGGGCAGCAGGATGGCCGCCTGGAGGGTGTCCAGGCGGCTGTTCAGGCCGATACGCGCGTGATGATAGCGGCGGTCCTGGCCATGGTTGGCGATCTGACGGATCTGCTCGGCCAGGGCGCCGTCGCTGGTGAAGACGGCGCCGCCGTCGCCGTAACCGCCCAGGGGCTTGCTGGGGAAAAACGACGTGGTGGCGATCTGGCTCAGATTGCCGGAGCGACGGCCCTTGTAGCTCGCACCGAGGCTCTGGGCGGCGTCTTCAATAACGGTCAGCCCATGCCGTGCGGCAATCTCGTTGATGGCGTCAAAATCCGCGCACTGGCCGTACAGCGACACCGGAATGATGGCCTTGGTGTTGGGCGTGATCAGGGTCTCGAGCTGGTCCGGGTCCAGGTTGTAGGTCTTCTCGTCGATGTCGATATAGACCGGCCGGGCGCCGACTACGGCCACCGCCTCGGCGGTGGCGATAAAGGTGAAGCCGGGGGTGATCACCTCGTCACCGGGGCCCACGCCCGCCGCCATCAGGGCAATCTGCAGGGCATCAGTGCCGTTGGCCACGCCGATGCAGTGTTTGGCGCCGGTGAAGGCCGCAAGCTTCTGTTCCAGCTCGCCGACTTCCGGGCCCTTGATGTATTGGCCGTGGGCCAGAACGCGCTGAATGCGCTCGTCGATGGCGTCTTTGATGCGTGCCTGCTGGGCGGCGAGATCAATAAATTGCATCAGGCGCCCTCGCTCTTGCTCACGCTTTGTCCGCTCAGGGTGTAGACCGCGCCGGTGTGCTGGCACACCGCCCTGCCCTCGCCGCTGAGCGGCAGGTCCAGCTGCTCGCCGAATTCGCTCATCCAGCCGATCTGCTTGCCGGGCACGCCCACGATCAAGGCATAGTCAGGCACGTCCTTATTCACCACGGCGCCGGCGCCGACAAAGGCGAAAGCACCGACGGTCACGCCGCAAACAAGGGTGCAATTGGCGCCCAGACTGGCCCCCTTCTTTACCAGGGTGTCGCGGTATTCGTCCTTACGCTCAATCAGCGAGCGGGGGTTGTAGACGTTGGTGAACACCATACTCGGGCCACAGAACACGCCCTCTTCCAGGTGGACATTGTCGTACACCGATACGTTATTCTGGATCTTGCAGTTGTCGCCGATGGTGACCTTATTGCCGACGAACACGCCCTGCCCCATGGACACGTTACGCCCGATTCGGGCGCCACCGCAGACGTGAACAAAGTGCCACACCCGCGAACCACTGCCGATTTGCGCGCCTTCATCGACGATGGCGCTTTCGTGAACCTGATAATCCATGGGGCTTCCCTAGACAAAGCGGGACGAGAGTAATGGGCTATTGTATATGGCATGCCCGGAGACCTCCAAGGTGGAGTCTCCGGGACAAGGGGCGGCTGGCGGGGACGCCGTGGCCGGGCTGGGCAGCGGCTGTCAGACGCCGATCTTCTCGATCAGCTGGCGCACACACTCGCCGATATCATTCTCGGCGGTGTTAACCACCACTTCCGCATTCGCGGGCGCCTCGTAGGGGCTGTCGATGCCGGTGAATTCCTTGATCTCGCCGGCGCGGGCTTTCTTGTACAGGCCTTTGGGGTCACGCTTCTCGCACTCTTCCAGGGGGGCGTCGGCGAACACTTCCACGAACTCACCGTCCTCGAACAGGGCGCGGGCGGCGTCCCGGTCGGCGCGGAACGGGCTGATAAAGGCGGTGATCACCACCAGGCCGGCGTCCACCATCAACTTGGCCACTTCGGACACCCGGCGAATGTTCTCCGTGCGGTCCTCGTCGCTCATGCCCAGGTTTTTGTTCAGGCCGTGGCGCACGTTGTCACCGTCCAGCAGGTAGGTGTGCTTGCCCTGCTCGGTGAGCGCCACTTCCAGGGCGTTGGCCAGGGTGGACTTGCCGGAGCCGGACAGGCCGGTGAGCCAGATGCACTTGGGCACCTGGTTCTTTTGCTTGGCGCGGTCATCCTTGGTGATGTGAGTCTGGTGCCAGATCACTTCGGCCTGGGATTCGTTGTCGCGCTTTTCGTAGGGGCCTGACATAAAGGGTCTCCTGTTAAGTGGGTGGCGTTAGAACGGCCAGATCAGGGGGATCAGCGAGGTGGTCACGGCAAGGGCGACCAGGCTCATGGGTACGCCGATCTTAAGGTAATCGGTAAAGCGGTAGCCACCGGGGCCCATGACCATAAGGTTGGTCTGGTAGCCCAGCGGGGTCATGAAGCTGGCGCTGGCGGCGAACATGACGGCGACGATGAACGGCAGCGGGCTGACGCCGAGCTGCTCGGCGACGCCGGTGGCAATCGGGAACACCAGTACCGCGGCGGCGTTGTTGGTAATCACTTCGGTGAACAGGGCGGTGATCAGGTAGACGATCAGCAGCGCCAGCCAAGGGCTCTGAATATTGTCGGCGAGCATCCCGTTGACGATCCAGGCGGCGGTGCCGCTTTGCTCCAGGGCAGTGCCGAGGGCGAAGGCGGCGCCGATCACCACCAGCACCGGCAGGTTCACACTGACGTTCATGCGCGCCCGGTTAACGGTGACGCAGCGGGTCACCAGCAGCAGGCCGGCGGCCAGGAAGGCGGCCTCGAGTACCGATACCAAGCCGATCACGTTGACACCGACCATGGCCACCAGGATCACGGTGGCCAGCGGCGCGCGGCTGAAGTCCGGCGGGGTGGAGTCGCGCAGCGGGCTGACCAGCATGAAGTCACGGCGGTACTGATACTGCTCCACGAAGGTATCGCTGGTTTCCAGCAGCAGAGTGTCGCCGGTGCGCAGCACCTGCTCGCCGACCTTGCCGGGCAGGCGGCGGCCACCGCGGCTGATGCTGAGAATGGCGGCCTGGTAACGGGTGCGGAAGCCGGTGTCCTTGACGGTTTTATTGACGCCTGGGAATTCCGGGCCCAGCACCACTTCCACCAGGCAGCGCTGGTGGTTGTTCAGGCGCAGCTTGTGGGCGCCGCCGTGGGCGGGAATCAAGCCGTTGACGCGCTGCAGCTCGCGGGCGCACTCCGGGGCGCCGATAAAGGCGAGCTGGTCACCGGCCTGCAACAACTGATCGGGGCCCACGGCGGTGAACAGCTTGTCGCCGCGCTGGATTTCGGTGAGGTAGCCGTGGGTGAGGTTACGCAGGCCGGCCTCCTGGATGCTCTTGTTGTGCAGCGGGCTGCCCTCAGGGATCAGCACTTCCACATGATATTCGCGGGCGCTTTCCACCTGCTCGACCAGACCCTCGCGCTCGGGCAGCAAACGGCGGGCGAACAGCAACAGAAACAGCGAGCCGGCGGCCAGCAGCGGCACGCCCACCCAGGCCAGATCAAAGATGTGGAAGCCTTCGATGCCACGGTTCTGCATCATGCCGTCCACCACCAGGTTGGTGCTTGTGCCGATCAGGGTGCAGGTGCCGCCGAGAATGGCGGCGTAGCTGAGCGGCAGCAGGAGCTGGGAGGCCGAGAGTTTCAGGCGCTGGGCCCACTCCTGCACCGCCGGAATCATCATCGCCACCACGGTGGTGTTGTTGAGGAAGGCGCTGAGGATGGAGGTAGGCAGGATCAGCCGGCTCTGGCTGCCCAGGGCGCTCTTGGGCTGACCAAGCAGCTTGTGGGCCACCCAGTAGATGGCGCCGGTGTCGCGCAACGCGGCGGCCACCACATAAAGCACCGCCACGGTGATCAGCCCCGGGTTGGCAAAGCCGGCCAGGGCCTGCTCCACGGTGATCACATCGCCCACCAGCACCGCCACCAGGGCGGCCATCATGGTGACCTCGGCGGGCACACGGTTGGAGGCCAGCGCCGCCAGCACCGCAAGCACCACCAGGGATGTGTAGATCATTTCAGGGGTCATAGGATGCCCCCCGCCTAGCTCTTGTCGCTATTGTAGTGGTAAGCGTAATAGCCGTATTCGTTGCTGGCACGCCGCTCAATAGCGTTGAGGATCGCGCCTTTGATCTCCACCCTGTTCTGCTCGAAGCGGTGCACGCTGACGTCCACTTCCTTGGCGGAGTTCATGCCGTAGCGGGCAACGATCAGGCTGGTGCCGGCCTGCTGGCCGATGATGGCCGCGTCGGTGACGGCGAGGATCGGCGGGGTGTCCACCAGCACCAGGTCGTATTCAGCGGAGAGCCGTTCCATCAGCGCCTTGAAGCGGGAGTGCATGAGCAGCTCCGCCGGGTTGGGCGGAATCTGGCCACGCGGGATAAAGTGCAGGTTTTCCACCTTGGTTTCGTGGATGGCCTGCTGGTACTCCGCCTGACCGGACAGCACGTCGGAGAGGCCCACGTCGTTCTGGTTTTCGAAGTAGCGGTGCAGATGACCCTTGCGCATGTCGGCGTCGATCACCACCACCTTCTGGCCCACCTGGGCGAGCACCGCCGCCAGGTTGGCGGAGATAAAGGATTTACCCACCTCCGGGCTGGGGCCGGAGATCATCATCACCTTGTTGGAGGCTTCCATCTTGGCGAAATGGAGGCTGGTGCGCAGGCTGCGCAGGGCCTCGATGGCCAGGTCCGCCGGGTCGTTGAGGGCGAGCAGTGGGATGGGTTCGTGCTTGGAGCGCTTGCGGCGGCGCATCATGGCCACCAGGCGGTCCAGTTTCTGCTGGTTTACGGAGAGAGGGACGGCGGCGTAGACCGGGATGCCCTGCTCTTCCAACTGTTCCGGACTCTGTATCCCGCGGTGCAGAGCGGCTTGCAGCAGCACGTAGCCCACGGAAGCCATCAGACCAAGCAATGCCGAAAGCGCCACCAGCAGCCCTGTCTTTGGCTTGACCGGTTCCGGCTGCACTACGGCGTCATCAATAATACGCACATTGCCCACGGTGCTGGCCTTCATGATGCGCAGCTCCTGCACCTTGTTGAGCAGGCCGACGTAGATTTCCTGGTTCACTTCCACATCGCGCATCATGCGCTGCACTTCCTGCTGGGTTTCCGGTAGATTCTTAATTTCGCTTTCGATCTGATTTTTCTCTTCCTGCAACGACTGGCGCTGCTGCAGCAAGGTACGGTAGGCAGGATGGGATTTGGTGAACTTGGCGGAGACCTCGCTTTCACGAATTTTCAGCTCGTTCAGCTTGGCCTCGATAGCCACCAGGCGCTCCAGAACCGATTCGGTTTGCAAGGTGACGTCGACCGAGTCCTTTTCCAGGCGATACTCGTTAAGCTTCTCTTCCGCCTTGGTGAGCTTTTCCTTGATTTCGGGCAACTGATCATCGAGGAAATCCAGGCTTTTTTCCGCCTCGGCGGCATTGCGTTGGATATTCTGGGTGAGATAGGTCTGCGCCACCGCATCCAGCACACGACGGATACGCTGTTGATTCGGGCCGGTGAGGCTCATGGCCAAAATGCCGGTGTCTCGGCCCTGTTCACTCACGCTAAAGCTGTTTCGCAGCCGATTCACCGCCGCAAGGCGGGACAAACGGGTAACCTGCAGCCCTTCCTCGCCTGGCTGCCACTCGCCCAGTTGCAGCCGCACGCGGCCATCTTCACTGACCAGGGGCTGGTCGGCCGGGCCTTGCGCGATCAACTCGCCGCCGAAATACAGCACCGCCTCGCCCTGTTCTCCGGCACGCAACGTAAAGGGTTCGCCAAGCCATTTTTCCGGCACCACGAAGGTTTCCACCGTTACAAAGGTCTCGCTGTCCCGGTAACCTGCAAAAAGCGGCACAGGCGTGAATTCCGGTGCCGGATCCGGGGCGGAGAACGCGCCGATCACCGGCAGGCGATCCGGGGCCACCAGAATGTCCATCTTGAACTGATCGACCACTTGGCCCAGCACCAGCCGGGAACGGACGATCTGGATTTCGGCGGTGGCGGAGGATTCCTCGGCGAACATTTCGCTGAGCTCCTCGAAGCCGGGCATGCCCGCCTGCTTTTCTTCCACCTGAAGCAAGGCGTCGGAGCGATAGATCGGCGTGGCCAGAAAGGCGTACACCGCGCCCATCAGCAAGGCCAGCAGCGTGGTACCGATGATCAGCCAGCGACCGTCCTGTAGCAGGGCCCAAAGACGCTGCAGGTCGATCTCGTCGTCCATCACCTTGAGCCGGTCACTGTTCTGTGGCTGGTTGCTCATGCGCGCACTATTCCTTTCACTTCAAATCTTGGTCAGCCAGGCATCCACTGCCTGGCGCATCATGGGGTAGATCCGTTCAAAGGCCTCGCGGCCGCGCCGGTAGGGGTCTGGAATATCGCGGGCGCCGTTCCAGTGACTCAGCAGGAAGGCCTTGCCGCTGGCCTCTGGAAACCGCTCGATAATCCGGTCGCGTTGCCGGGCTTCCATCACCAGAATCAGGTCCGCATCGCGGCACAGCTCGGTGGTTAACTTCCGGCCGCTATGTTTACCGCATTCCAGGCTGTTGCTCGCGGCCACGGCACGGGCGGTTTCATCCATATCGTGGCCTTCCAGCCCGACCAACCCCGCCGATGATACGGCTTTATCCGGTCTTGCTTCACGCAACATGGCGGCCACCGTGGGACTACGGCAGATATTGCCATCGCAAATAACGAGTATGCGCTCGAACATTAAAAGCCCGTCGCCTCCAGCTCTGTTTCCGCGCGTGCGCTAAAGAAGATCGTTTGCGCTGTCGGCAAAATACTCTCAATCACACGGTTCCAACGGGCGATCGGGGCTGCGGTCACGTAAACGATGTCGCGGCGCTGTAGAGGGAAGTGGTCCGCTAGCACCAAGGCCGTAGCCTGCTTGGCATTCAACTGGTAGACATCGACAAGATGATCGCTGCCTTCCGGCGCTTGCCGCATCACGAAAATACCGGAGGCGTTGGCCGTTTCCTTCACAAAACCGCCCACCGTGGATAGCGCTTCCGCCAAACTCAAGCCATTGCGGGTCATAGGTACAGGCTTTGGCTCCAGCACCTCACCAAGCACGAACACCTTATTATCGCCGTTACGCCCCACATGCAGAACATCACCGGGTTTAAGCAACACGTTCTGGGCCGGGTTGCCCTGCTGGTAAATGGCCCGCAGGCTCAGTTGGTAGTCCTTGCCACCCCGGGTGAGAGTTACGTCGCTCCAGTCCGCGAATTCGGTGATGCCGCCGGCGGCGTTCACCGCGTCCAACAGGCGGGTGGGGACGTTGGTTACCGGGTAGGCCCCCGGCTGATTCACCGAACCAGTGACGTAGATTCGCTGGCTGCGGAAAGCCGCCACGGTGACGTCCACCTGGGGCTCTTCGATGTACTCGGCAATGCGCTCGGCAATCAGGTCGCGGATTTCGGTGACGCGCAAACCGACCACTTCGATCTTGCCCACATAGGGGTAAAAGATGGTGCCGTCGTTATGGACCCAGTTGCCGGATTCTTCAGAACTGCGCATGGAACCGGCGGGGATGGTCAGTTCCGGGTGGTCCCAGACGGTGATTTGCAGGACATCGCCGGGGCCTACCTCGTAGTCGTAGCTTTCCGGTTCCTGCAGCAATGCTTCCGGCGGCTGGGGTGCGCTGTAATCCTGGTTGCGGGTCAGCACCGCGGTACTAATCTGGTGTACTTCCACCGCATCGGACAGGGGTTCAGCATCGTCCCCGTCGTCTTCGCTGAACCAACCGGGGGAATTACTGTAGTGCGGGCCCGGGGCCAGGGCGCAACCCGCCATGAACAGGGCGAGCACGGCCACCAGCAAAGGCTTGATTATGTCGGTCATAGGGTGTCGAAAATCCTTTTTGGTGTTCTTCATCCGGCGTTACCAGTCAAACGTGCGGCGCCATTGCGCCATGGCGGTGACCTGTTCGCGTTCACCGGCGAAGGTGTCCACCGGGTCGTCGGTGGCGGCCAGGGCCCAGGTGAGACGCCCGCCCAGCAGGCCGTGTTCCAGCCGTAATTCCGCCAGCACGATATCTTGTTCCGCGTTGGCTTGCAGTATTTCGGCGCCATCGGGCTCGACTTGAGCCCGTTTGCCGCCTTCCACGTTGAGGGTGGCGGTGGTCACCGAGGCGGTGAACACCACCCCGTTGCGGAAGAACTGCTGGCCGCCCAGGGTCAGAGCGCGGGCGTCGCCCTCGAAGGTGGTGGCGAGATTCCGCCCATAGTACCGGAAGCCGCTGCGATAGGTCCCGTGCTCATAGGCGGTGTTGAATTCGGCATCGCTCAGGGCGCGGCCGGCCACGGTGTCGGTGCCTTCCAGGAAGAACCGCTGGCTGCCAGCGCCAATACCCGTGAGGGCGTCGAAACCGGCCAGAGCGGAGAACTTGGACGGCAGGCCGCCCGCCTCGTCCTCACCCATCATCTGGCCGTAGAAGCCGGTGGGCACGCCGAACACCGGGAAGCCGGCGCGGAAATCAAAGCCGGCCACCTGGTTGCTCGGGTCGTTGTCATCGCCGGGGGCGGCGTTTTGCTGCCCGTTATCCTTGCCGATCAGAGCGTCGCCGAAGGAATCCAGGCCCTGCGGGCGCCCTTCCCCGCCCCATTGGAACAGCCGGGTGAGGCCGATCTGCAAAAAGCTGGCGGGACGGAAGGTGAGACGGCCGCCAACCAGCTTGGCGTCCGGCACCGCCCGGTCCTGCTCGAGCTGGCCGATAAACGCCTGGAAATCCCAGGGGCCGATCCAGCTGAGCCAGGGCGAGCGCGGTGCGTAGTGGGTCTGGCGGCCGAACCACAGGCCCGGCACCGGGCGGGCGTTGTTGGAGATCGCCAGGGAGCTGTGGTGGCCGGGGCCCCACCAGCGGTCGATGGCGCCGGCGCCGAGCTGCCAGTTGCCGAAACGGCCAGCCACGAAGCTGCCGTCGGCGCGCAGTTCGCTGGTGTCCTCGCGGTCGTCGGTGTCGGTGTAGCCGGCCTGGATGCGGGCGGCGAAGCGGCGGCCGGTGAAGGACACCGCCGCCGAGCTGTCCACCTGACCGGCGGGCTGGGCGCCGAAGTGGCGGAACAGCGGCTCTTCATTGGCGCCGCCGAGGGTGACGGTGGCGGTGCGGGTCTGGGTTTTGGCGCGATCCAGGGCGGCGCGCAAATAGGCGGCGTGCTCGCTGGTGCGGCAGGTGTCGCTGGCGCCGCGCAGGCCTTCGGCCACGGCGGACCAGTTCACCGGCCAGGTGGTGGTGAGGCCCTCGAAGCAGCCCAGCACGGAAAGCGCTTCCAGATGATGCCGGGCGCGCAAATCCCCGGTCTCCGCCCAGGGGGCGGCGGTGGCCGTCGCGCTGACGCTTAGCAGTACGCCCAGGACTCCGCCTTTGACTGCTTGGGGCCAGGAGGCCCGCTTGAACCCACTTAACACTGGCGGCTTCCTATCCTGATGGTTGGTTTGTTTCCCCGGTCCCTGGGGCGAGGATTATCACCCGCAAGTTTTGTCATGCCTATGACACGCAGCGGCATTTTACATTGTGTTTACTATATTGCTAACCCTGGGTGACAGAGCGGCCACAGGATGCGGCTATTTCTCCTGGTTGCAGATCAGGCGGGCCTCTTCCAGGGCGGCGGTGCGGTGTTTGGTGGCCTGCTTGTACTCCGGGTCGGCGAGCATCTGGGCGAACGCCTGGATCGAGGGGTAGCGCACCAGCAGCACTTCGTCCCAGCGCTCGCCTTCCGGGGTGATCACGCCGGCCAGGGTGTCGCCGGCCCACAACATCTCGCCGCCCACGCCTTTGACCTTCTCGAACGCCACCAGTGAGTAGCGGCGGTAGGCTTCGCGACCGTCGTAATCGGCTTCGCCGTCCTTGTAGCGGGCTTTGTCGCGGAAGCGCAGCAGGTTGAGCATGACGATGGGGGTGTCGGCGGGGATGCTTTTGAGGATGTCCGGCAGGCGTTTGGGATCCGGGTCGACGACGGGCATGGTGCGCTCTCCTTGATTGTGATTATTGGCAACAAGGTTGCCGCTTCCCTGCCCCGCCGCCAATGGTGAGATACGCCAATTGTATGGGCGGTGCAAATAATCTTGCCGGCCGGCTATGCCGGCCTTTCGCGGGCGGGGCCCGCTCCTACAAGGAGGCCGTTGGCGGCGCAGAAGGCGCGGAGGTCGTCCAGGTATTGCTCCGGCGCGGTGACGCGGGCCGTC
>JBFJUC010000012.1:0-19417 GCA_041624875.1 Alcanivorax sp. | reverse complement strand
TGCCAACTTCATTCAGCAGGCCACTGACCCGGATACCTTCCAGGGCAGCTGGGGCATGCCGCTGTTCTTCGTCGGCCTGGCCACCCTGCTGTTCATCATCGCCATCTGGTGGCGCGACACCATCAAGGAGTCCGTGGGCGGGCTGCACAGCAACCAGCTGGGCATCTCCTACCGTCAGGGCATGCTGTGGTTCATCTTCTCGGAGGTGATGTTCTTCGGCGCCTTCTTCGGGGCGCTGTTCTACACCCGCTGGCTGATCGTGCCCTGGCTGGGCGGCGCCGGCAGCAACGCCATGACCCACGAGCTCCTGTGGCCGAGCTTCCAGTCCATGTGGCCGCTGGTAAGAACCCCGGACGGCACCACCACCCAGGCCATGGGCGCCTGGGGCCTGCCGGCGATCAACACCGCCATCCTGCTGACCAGCTCGGTGACCCTGACCATTGCCCACCACGCCCTGCTGGAAGGCAAGCGCGGCCGGCTGATCGCATTCCAGGGCATCACCGTGCTGCTGGGCGTCTTCTTCCTGGGCCTGCAGGTGGAAGAGTACATCCACGCCTACACCGAAATGGGCCTGCGTCTGGACGCCGGCATCTACGGCAGTCTGTTCTTCATGCTGACCGGTTTCCACGGCGCCCACGTGACCATCGGTACCATCTTCCTGTTCGTGACCCTGATGCGCGTGATCAAGGGCCACTTCAACGAAGAGAATAATTTTGCCTGGGAAGCGGGGGCCTGGTACTGGCACTTCGTGGACGTGGTATGGCTGTTCCTGTTCGTGGTGGTGTACTGGCTGTAACCCGCGCCGCACCACCCTGGAAACGAAAAGCCCCGGTCACAAGCCGGGGCTTTTTGTTTTTCGGGAAGGGTTATTGCTGTTCGATGGGCACGCCGCCCCGGGTGGCGGGATTGACGTCATGGGGCTGAATCCAGCCCATCAACATGCTCACCAGGATGAACACGAACACCATCACCGAGAACCCTACCCGCCAGGCCAGCGCTCGCATGGTCTTACCGCTTTTGCCTTCGTTGCGCACCAGCGACATCAGGGCCCGCGCCAGCGACACCACCGCAGCGATAAGAAGAACGATTACGATCAGCTTGACCCACCACATAATTCACCTCGACGGAATACGGTTGTCGGTTACAATACGCGCCCATTGTAGCCACCGCCCCCGTGAGTGCACGTAAAGTTATGCCAAACCGCAATGCGCGCCGGTCGCTGCTGGGACTGGCTCTGACTCTGCTGGTCGTCGCTGTTTGCCTGAACCTGGCGTGGTGGCAATGGCAACGCGCCGGAGAAAAACGCGAGTGGCTGGCCGATCAGGCGGAAAAGGCCAACGCCGCCCCGGTCTCCCTGGAGCGTGCGCTCGACCTGGATGATGTCCAGCATCGCCCGGTGCGGGTCAGCGGCGAGTTGGACAACCGCCGTTCCGTGCTGCTGGACAATCGCACCTGGCAGGGCGTGGCCGGCTATTTCCTGCTCACCCCGCTGCGCACCGATCAGGGCCAGTGGGTACTGATCAACCGGGGCTGGCTGCCGCGCGGCGCGGACCGGGCCCACCTGCCCCAGGTGCCCCACGCCGACGGCCCGGTGACGCTCACCGGCAACCTTTATCAGCCCTCGTCGCAGACCCTGGTGCTCAAGGACACGCCACTGCCGGAGAATCAGTGGCCGTTACGGGTACAAAAGGTGGATTTTGCAGCCATCGGGCATCGACTTGGGGTAGAATTAGCGCCCTTCGAGATACGGGTGGCCCCCGATCAACCGCTCGCCGACGCCGCGGCGCTACCGCGGCCCTGGCAGGACATCACCACGGTGATGAGCCCCGAACGCCACCAGGCGTACGCGCTGCAGTGGCTGGGTTTGGCGGCGGCCGCCCTGATCATGTATCTGATCGCGCGCCTGCGCGGGCGCCGTCGGCACCAACCGGACGCTTGAACTGATGTCTCCACGTACCAAAAACAAGCTGACTCTGCTGGCCATCGTCGGCCCCTTTGTCCTCTTCTTTATTGCCGGTCGCTACTTCGTGAACCCCTGGGAGCTGCCCCGGGAAAACAAGGGCGAACTGCTGATTCCGCATATCCAGCTGGACACGCTGGCGCTGCGCGACGGCGACGGTGAGCCCTACGACGGGGAAGACACCGCCGGCCTCTGGACGCTGATGTACGTGGCCGGCGCCGAGTGCGGCAAGGCCTGCAAGAACGGGCTCTATTACCAGATGCGCCAGGTCCAGCAAACGCTGGGCGAAAATATGGACCGGCTGCGCCGGGTAGTCGTTCACACCGCCCCGGCCAATGCCGAGTTGCGCGCTTTCCTCGAAGACAATGTGGACGGCACCGTGGAAGTGGACGGCGACCCGCGAACCGTCGGCGAGGCGCTGGCGCCGGCCACGGAACAACCGGTGGGAGATATTTTCGTGGTCAGCCCGGACGGCCAGATATTCCTGCGCTACCCCACCCACGACAGCATGGATGCCACCCTGGAAGAGGCGGAGAACATCCGCCTGGATCTTGAGCGCACCCTCAAAGGCTCCCTGATCTAAGGTCCCGATAACCATGCATTTCAACGCAAACCGTTCCGACCTCAGCGACGCGCCGACGCGCTCGCAAATCTGGATGCGCCGCCTGACGCTGCTCGCCCTGCTGTTGGCCGCCAGCGTCATTATTCTGGGCGCCTGGACCCGGCTTTCCGACGCCGGCCTGGGTTGCCCGGACTGGCCCGGTTGTTACGGCCACCTGGACGTGCGCAAGGCCATTTCCCACGTCAATGAACAGAATGAAATCGCCCCGGGCGTGTTGCGTGAAGCCCACAAAACCGTGCCGGAAATGGTACACCGCTATTTCGCTTCCGCCCTGGGCCTGGTGATCCTGATCATCGCGGCGCTCGGGGTGGTGAACCGCAAACGTCTCAAACAGCCGGTGAAGTTACCGCTGTTCCTGGTGGCCCTGGTGATCTTCCAAGGGATTCTCGGCATGTGGACGGTGACCATGGGGCTGCAGCCCACCATTGTGATGCTGCACCTGCTCGGCGGGTTCACCACCTTCACCTTGCTGGCGCTGCTGGCGGCGCGCCTGTACCGCTGGCCCAGCTTCCTTAACGACTGCGACGTGCGCAGTATGAAGCCGCTGGCCTCGATCACCCTGGCGGCGCTGGTGCTACAGATCGCCCTGGGCGGCTGGACCACCGCGAATTATGCGGCGGTGGTGTGCACCGAGCTGCCGGTGTGCGAGGACGGCTGGACCGAGCACCTGAATTTCGAGGACGCCTTTGTGTTCTGGGGGCATGAGCACGACAAACCGGACTATGAGTTCGGCGTGCTGCAAAACGACGCCCGCACCACCATCCACGTCATGCATCGCTTCGGCGCGCTGCTGGTGACGGTGCTCGGGCTGCTGCTGGTGGGCCGCATCCTGCTGCGCGCGCGCAGTATCTTCTTCCGCAACTTCGCGCTGACCATACTCGGGCTGCTGACCGTGCAGATCAGCCTGGGAATCAGTAATGTGGTGTTCGCGGTACCGCTGGCGGTGGCGGTGGCCCACAACTTCGGCGCGGTGGTGTTGCTGGTGTCGTTGATGTTGTTTATCCGCGCCATCAATGTGAAATGCGCCGCCCGCCACCCGCAATCCGAGGAGAGTGCGCTTTGAGCGAGAAATCCGCCGTAAGCGAACAGAACAACAGCATGCCGCACTGGCGAGACTACCTGGCGCTGACCAAGCCCGGTGTGGTGATGCTGCTGATGGTCACCGCGGTGGCCGGCATGTTCCTGGCCACGGACCCGCCGGGCATGGTGCCGCTGTCCACCTTTATTCCCGCTTTCGCCGGCCTCTACCTGGCGATGATGGCATCGGCGGCGATCAACCAGATCATGGATCAGAAGATCGATGCGATCATGAAGCGCACCGAGAAACGGCCGCTGGTGGCGGGCAAGCTGTCGCCGAAGGCGGCCATCACCTTCGCGGTGGCGCTGGCGCTGGCGTCCATGGCGATGCTGTATTTCCTGGTCAATCCGCTCACCGCCGGGCTGACCCTGTTCGGTTTCGTCGGCTACGCCTTCGTTTACACGCTGTACCTGAAGCGGGCCACCCCGCAGAACATCGTGATCGGCGGTATCGCCGGCGCCATCCCGCCGCTGCTGGGCTGGACCGCGGTGACCAACGAGCTGCACCCCTACGCCTGGTTGCTGGTGCTGATTATCTTCGTCTGGACGCCGCCGCATTTCTGGGCGCTGGCGATCCACCGCGCCGATGAATACGCCAAGGCCGACGTGCCGATGCTGCCGGTGACCCATGGCATTCCCTTCACCCGGGAATCGGTGCTCTATTACACCATTCTGTTGTTCATCTGCTCGCTACTGCCCTACCTCACCGGTATGAGCGGCCTGATTTATCTGGTCAGCGCGGTGATTCTCAGCGGCATCTTCCTGGTTCACGCGGTGCGCCTGCGCTTCAGCAAGGACCCGAAGCTGCCGATGAAAACCTTCGGCTATTCCATCGTCTACCTGTTCGTGCTGTTCACCGCCCTGCTGGTGGACCACTACATCCCGGTGAGTCCACTGGTAACTTGACGAAAAACCCGCCCCGGTATCCAATCCCATGGCCAATACATTAAGGGGAAGGGAACCATGGGGACCTGGTTGTTTTTCGGCGTACTGATCGCCATCGGCGTCGGGCTGGTGGTGATTTACAACCGCCTGGTGAGCCTTAAGAACCGCTTCAAGAACGCGTTCGCGCAGATCGACGTGCAGCTTCAACGGCGTCACGATCTGATACCCAATCTGGTGGAAACCGCCAAGGCCTACATGGACCATGAGCGGGAAACCCTGTCGCGGGTCACCGAGGCCCGCAACCAGGCCGAGGGCGCGCGACGCGATGCCGCCGCCGACCCCGAGGACGGCGCCGCCATCGGCCGGCTTGGCCGGGCCGAATCACTGCTTTCCGGCAGCCTGTCGCGGCTGCTGGCGGTGAGCGAAAACTACCCGGACCTCAAGGCCAACCAGACCATGGCCGAGTTGATGGAAGCGCTGAGCAGTACGGAGAACCGCATCGGTTTCGCCCGCCAAGCCTTCAACGACGCGGTGATGCACTACAACACCTACCGGGAACAGTTTCCCAATAACCTGGTCAGCGGTTTGTTCGGGCCGTTCCGCGCCGCGGAGCTACTGGAAATCGACGACCCGCAAGCGCGTCAGGCGGTGAACGTCAGCTTCTGACCCTACGCCCATGAACTTCTTCCAACATCAGGAACGGGCCCGGCGGCGCACGCTGTTGCTGGCGGGCTACTTCGTGCTGGCGCTGGTCGCCATGGTGGCGGCGGTGAACCTGGCGTGCTGGCTGGCCTGGCAATGGTGGGCGGCGCCAGGGGCGGCCGGCGGCTGGTTCGCCAGCGATGCCTTCTGGTGGGTTACGCTGGGCACCCTGGGGCTGCTGCTGGCCGGCTCGCTGCACAAAGCCTGGCGGCTGCGCCACGGGGGCGAGAGCCTGGCGGCCATGCTCGGCGCCCGGGAAATCGCCAGCCACAGCGGCGACCCCGCCGAGCGGCGGCTACGCAATGTGGTGGAAGAGATGAGCCTGGCCGCCGGCACCATTATGCCGCGCACCTACGTGCTACCCGGCGAAGCCGGCATCAATGCGTTCGTGGCCGGGGCCACGCCGTCGCGGGCGGTGCTGGTGGTCACGGAGGGGGCTCTGGCGCAACTGGACCGGGACGAGCTGCAGGGGGTGGTGGCCCATGAGTTCAGCCATATTTTGAACGGCGATGTGCGCATCAACCTGCGCCTGATGGCGGTGCTCGCCGGCATTCTGACGGTGGGCAAAGTAGGCGAGTTCCTGGTCGACCTATCCCCGGCCATGGACCGCCGCCGGCGTGGCGGCTTGCTGGTGGCGGTGGGCCTGGTGCTGGTGGCGATCGGCTACGCCGGGTTGTTTTTCGGACGTTTGATCAAGGCGGCGATTTCCCGTCAGCGGGAGCGGCTGGCGGACGCCAGCGCGGTGCAGTTCACCCGGCAGCCGGCGGGCCTGGCCGGCGCGCTGATCAAGATCCGCAACGGCAACGGCTCGCACCTGCGCAGTGTGCACGCCGAGGATCTGAGCCATATGGGTTTCGCGGAAACCCTGACGTTTCGCCTGCGCCGCTTGCTCGCCACCCACCCCACCCTGGACCAGCGGCTGCACGCGCTGGGCGCCCACTGGGCGGCCCGCGCCCGGGTGCGCGCCCGAGCCACGCCGGCGCCCTCACCCGCGCCCGTCCCCTCGGAACGAATCGGTCGGCTCGACGACGACAACCTGGGCTACGCCCGCACCCTTGTGGAGACCCTGCCCGACGGCCTGTACCAGGCCCTGCACGCCCAGGAAGGCGCGGAATGCGTGCTCTATGCCCTGGCCTTGGGCACTACGCCGCCACCACCGGCGTTACGCCGTGGGCGCCGCGCCGCGCTGGTCGATCAGGTCGGCGCCCTCGGCACCCGATTGCGCCTGCCACTGCTCGACCTGGCGCTGGCGACCCTGCGCCAGGCCGCGCCGGAGCGCCGCCCGGTGATCCTCAAACAACTGCGGGCACTTACCCGGCGCCGCCGCGACCACGACCTGCTGTGCTGGGCGCTCACCGCCATCGCCGAACGCCAGTTGGCCGCACCGCACCGCGCCCTACCACGGCCTGACATCCACCGCCTCACGGCGGTGGCCAACGACATTCAGGTGGTGTTCTCGGCACTGGCCTGGGCCGGCGACTCCGCCCGGGGTACCGCCCTGGATGGCTTCCAACGTGCCACCCACGGCCTGCTTCCGGCGGGCCGCCTGCTGCTGGCCCCGGAGCGCTGCGCACCGAACCGTCTGGATCCGGCCGTCGCCCGGCTGGCGCGGCTGACACCGCTGCTCAAAGCGCCGCTGATTGATGCCGCCGCCGACCTGGTACTGGCCGACGCCCAGGTGCAGGTGGCGGAGGCCGAGCTGCTGCGGGCTCTGTGCACCCTGCTCGACAGCCCCATGCCGCCACTCTTTGGCACTCCCACGCGTAGGTCGGGTTAGGCCAATGGCCGTAACCCGACCTACCCAGCTTCGTAGAAGGGGCTATCTCGCAGGGTTGGTTAGTTTTTAAACTGTGATAGAGTTCGCATTGTCGGCTCTGGGGAAGCCGGGGGAACGGCGGTTCGGGGGAACCGTCGCGAGGGACACTGGGAGACAAACATCATGGAGATCACCAAGAACAGCCACCGCAACACCTGGCAAGCGGTTCACGAAACCACCCTGGCGATCCGCGAAGGCCGCCTGGATCC
This sequence comes from Alcanivorax sp., assembly GCA_041624875.1. Lineage (GTDB taxonomy): Bacteria > Pseudomonadota > Gammaproteobacteria > Pseudomonadales > Alcanivoracaceae > Alloalcanivorax. The sequence goes on along the minus strand of JBFJUC010000012.1, from coordinate 12,146 downwards.
AGCGCTCACCGATTGGCTCAGCCGACAGGCCGTGCGTGTGGAAACCGCGCTGTTCGCCAGCGTGCGCCAATGCGACCAGCGTCTCTACATGGGCACCCTGGTGGACGAGAGGGGCCGGGTTCTGGAATATCTCGCCAACCTGGATCTGCCGGAGGACGACGCCCTGGATGACGTCACCGACGAGCTGGGCCCCAAGTGTTCCTACCACCACCGCCACGATCCCTGCGATCCGGTCACCATGGCGTTGATGATACAGCGCGGCCAGGCGCCGGCATTCGCTGCCCAGCCGGCTTAGGGCCTGTTCACACTACTTGCATCACGCCTGTTGTGGCTAAAAATCCACCAATCAAGGCGCGAGGAGAGAAGTTTGGTGGCTCCAAATGAACGACGAGCAACGCGGAGTGGTGGATTTTTAGCCACAACCCGAAGGGCTGGAGCCATTTTGGCCCCCAGCAGACGTGATGCAAGTAGTGTGAACAGGCCCTAGACCCGGTACGGCAACAGGCCACGCGCCTCCTCCTGGTAAGCGTGCACGTGGCGCGCCTCGCGCTGACAGAAATCCGCCACCGCGTCCTGGAAGGCCGGCTCCGCCAACCAGTGCAATGAGTAGGTCAGCACCGGCTCGAAGCCGCGTAGAATCTTGTGCTCACCCTGCACGCCCGGATCGAATTCCATCAGCCCCCGCTCAATGGCGAACTCGATACCCTGGTAATAACAGACCTCGAAATGCAGGGCGTCGTATTCACGCACGCTACCCCAATAACGGCCGTACAGCGCCCGGTCGTCGAACAGGTAGAGGCCGGCGGCCACCGGTTCGTCGCCGTCGCGGGCCAGCACCAGCAGCACCTGGTCGCCGAGCTGCTCGGCGAGGCGGCGGAAAAACGCCTCACTGAGATAGGGCAGCTGCCCGCGCACCAGATAGGTGTTGGCGTAGCAGTGGAAAAAGAAACGCCAGCTTTGCGGATCGATGTCGGCGCCGGTCAGGCGGGTGACGGTGAGCCCCTGCTCGGCCACGCGCCGCCGTTCGCGGCGCACGCTTTTGCGTTTGCGGGAATTAAAACCGGCCAGGAAGGCGTCGAAATCCCGATAGCCCCGGTTGAACCAGCGGAAGTGGCAGGCCTGCCGCTCCACCAGAGGCAGCTCGCTCAGCGCTTCCCGCGTGGGTTGATCCGGAAACAACAGATGCCAGCCGCTGGCGCCCTGCTCGCGGATTCGTTCGCGCACCCCGTCCCACAGTTGCCGAGGACACCAATCACCGCGCCAACGCGGGCCGACCACGGGTGTGAACGGAATCGCGGTGACCAGCTTGGGGTAATAGGCCAGCCCGTTGCGCTCGTAGGCGTCCGCCCAAGCGAAATCAAAAACGTATTCGCCACGCGAGCCGTCGCGGGCGTACATCGGCATCAAGGCATCACCGTCACGCAAGTGACAAGGGCCCCAGCCCCGGCTCGGGGTGGCGGCACCGGTGTCTTGCAGGGCGTTAAGAAAGGCGTCGGTGAGAAAGGGAAACTCCATGGCGACAGGATACTGACCCCGGGGCGGGCAGGCGAGGCCAACGTGAACATGAGATTACCGTGCCGCTTCGTTACAATGGCGGCGCGGCGATAATGATAACGTGGGAGCCTCCCGAAGCCGCTCGCCTGAAAGCCCCGCAGGGCGTGCCCTGAAGCGCGCAAGGGAGTTATTCAGCGGCTCCTGTTTCGAGTCACCAATAAGGTCAGTCGATCAATGAAAGTTTCAAAACCCCTGGCGGCGTTCTACGTCCTGGCCGCCCTTTTGCTTGCGTTACCCGGTGCCTGGCTGCTGTTCGCTCCGCACGCCTTCATCCTTTTCGTGCACGGCGGCGATCAAACTCTGCTGGTCTCTCCCTTGCTCAGCCAGCAAACCGGTCTGGGCCTGCTTCTGGCGGCGGCGGTGAATCTGGTCTGTCTGACCGGCGGTCGCACGCGCAACGCCCTGCATGTGGCGGTATTCTTCTACCTGGCCGGGTTGCTGGCCAGCCACGGCGCGCCGGTATTCACCCTGGACGGCGCCTGGTTGTGGGCTCCGGTGCTGGTGTACCTGCTGCCACTGGCGCCCTGGGGCCGTCTGGCCCGGGACGGTCGCCGCCAGGGCGAAGTGAAGTGGTTCAACCCCAATAAAGGGTTCGGGTTTATTCTCGACGATAACGGCGACGAGATTTTCGTCCACTTCAAGGCGGTGCGCAACGGCGGCCGCCGCAGCCTGCGCACCGGCACCCGCGTGCGCTTCGTGACCCGCGATTCGGATCGCGGCGAGCAAGCCGACGACGTGTACATTCAGCAATGACCCTGTCGTTACTCGACTGGGGCGTGCTACTGGCCTATCTGGCCGTGGTGCTGCTGATCGGGTTTTACTTCGCCCGCCGCAATACCAGCACCGAAGAGTATTTCGTCGGCGGGCGGCGCTTCCGCGGCTGGGTGATCGGCTTGTCCCTGGTGGGCACCTCGATCAGCTCGATCACCTTCCTGGCCTACCCCGCTGACGCCTACAAGACCGGCTGGCTGCGCTATCTGCCCAATCTGGCGCTGCCGGTGGCGTTGTTCGTGGCGGCCTATGTGTTCCTGCCGTTCTTCCGGCGCGGCAACATGACCAGCGCCTATGAATTTCTGGAGCAGCGCTTCGGCCCCAGTGTGCGGGTGTACGGGGCACTGGCGTTCATCGTCGCCCAGTTGGTGCGGCTGGCGATGATCCTGTGGCTGCTGTCGTTGCTGATCCAGCAACTGGTGGACGTGACGCCGGCCACCGCGATCATCGGCGCCGGGCTATTCGTCGGCCTCTATACCATTATCGGTGGCATCGACGCGGTGATCTGGACCGACGTGCTGCAGACCGTGGTGTTAATGATCGGCGGGCTGCTGTGCATCTGGGTGGTGGTGGAAGCGCTGCCCGGCGGCCTGGGCCAGGTATTCCGGGAAGCCTCGGCGGCCGGCAAGTTCGCGCTGGCGGAATTCGAGAACGGCACGCCAGAGCCGGTGCGCTGGCAGCCGTCGCTGAGTGAGAAAACCGTCACCATGATGCTGCTGATCGGCCTGACCAACTGGCTGACGGAATACTCCAGCAACCAGAACACGGTGCAACGCTACTGCGCTTCGCGCTCCATGAAAGAGGCGCGCCGGGGCCTGTGGGTGTATCTGGTCACCGCGCTGCCGGTGTGGGCGTTTTATATGTTGCTGGGCACCGCCCTGTGGGTGTTCTTCCAGCACTACCCGGACCCCACGGCGGCGGCGGTGCTCACCGGGGAGGCCCGGGCCGAGTCGATCATGCCCTGGTTCATCACCGAGTATCTGCCTTCCGGCATTGCCGGCCTGGTGGTGGCGGCGGCGCTGGCGGCGGCGATGAGCTCCCTGGATTCCAGCATTAACTCGGTGAGCACCGTGTGGATCGTCGATCTGTACCGGCGCCATCTGCGCACCGGGCTGAGCGACCGCCATTACCTGCGGGTGGCGCGCACGGTGGCGGCCCTGGTGACGGCGTTGATGATCGTTGGCGCGCTGTGGCTCAACGGCGCCAGCACCCATACGCTGCAGGACACCTCCACGATTCTGGTGTCGCTGTTCGGCGGCGGCATGCTGGGGTTGTATCTGCTCGGCTTTCTGACCCGCGCCGGGGACGCGCGCGCCGCCTGGTGCGGCATCGGCATGACCCTGCTGTTCACCGGCTGGACGGTGCTCACCAACAAAGGCCTGATGCCGGCGGCGCTGAGCGCGCCGTTCGATCTCTACTACACCGGGTTGATCGGCAACCTGGTCATGTTCCTGGTGGGCTACGGCATGGCCCGCCTGCTCGGCCGCCGGAAGGCTCAGGAGCGTGAGCCGGCCGCCTCGGATACAGGCCGGCGAGACGGCTGATCAGCGGTGGCGGCGGCCTGGCGGCTGGCGGCGGCGCGCACATCCCGGCGCACCACCAGCCGGTCGCGCACCAGCCAGCCGGTGGCCCAGAACACCAACCAGGGATCGATCAGATAATCCCAGAGATTGTCCGAGTGCAGCAGGTTGAAGTAGAACGCGCCCTGGGCCGCGATCAACACCACGCAGGGGGCATAGGCCCGGTTCATCCAGGCGAACAGGCCGATCAGCAGTAACACGCTGCTGAACAGGATGTCACCAAAGCCCAGCGCATAGGGGTCGGCATAGCTGGACCCCAGGCTCATGGGATAAAAGAACAGCGCCAGCGCCACCAGCATCAGACACACCGCCCGCAACTGCCCCACCGGCAACCAGTAACGGCCGCGAAGGCGGTGCTGAATAGCGGCCAGCGCGAGCAGTCCCGACGTAATGCTCAGGTGGCTGAGGTAACTCATCACCCAGCCGGCCAGACCCACCGGAAACGGCAACATAGCCCACACCACCAGCGCAGCGGCCAGCCCGCCCCGCACCGGCAACGGCAGGCGGGCGCTCAAGCGCAGCCAGATGGCCGCCAACACCAGGGCACAGATAAGGTTAGAAATCACCGGCTGTTCCTCCCAATAACGGCTGGCCGTCGGGGAGCCAGGCGTGGCGGATCGCGGATTTATTCCAAGTGTAGAGGATATGCACGTCGCCGTTGGCGGCTTGAATCACATAGGGATAGTCGTACTGAAACTCGCAGCCCTTTTCCGCGCACTTGTTGCGCGCCACACGCTGCCGCAGCAGTGCCGGGCTTTCGGTCTCCAGGGTGCCGGCCACTTCCTCGGAAATCATTTCCATGTACTCGGTCCGCGGCACGTTGCCTTCCCGCCATTGCGCCCGGTTATGGAAGAAATAGCGCCCGGACCAGGTCTTGCCGCCATCATGGGTTTCGCGCAGGCAAAGATCGTCGCGCTCCATGGGGTTGCAGTTGGCCACCAGCAGCCAGTGCCCGGGGGACAGCACCACGCCGCCCACCGCCGACGAGGGGTTCTGCAACTGGGACGGGCGCAGCGGCGACCAGTCCTCGCCGCCGTCACGGGTCTCGCTGCGGTACAGGAAGCCGGGGTGGGTATCGGTTTCATTGCGCAGAAAGGCGGTGGCCCGTTTGGGCCCATCCACCAGCACCAGCGGCTGAATCGCCTTACGCCCGTGGCCAATACGCTCCTTATCGACGATCCGGTTATGGTCGTCCAGGCGCAGTATTTCGCCGAACTTGCCCACCATCTCGTGGTACACCGGCAAACCCACGGTACCGTCCTGGTAGCGAATCGGCGGCGTTTTCACCAGCGTGCTGATGTTCAGAAACGGTGAGGTGATCAGGGCTTCGTCGAAACGCCAGGTGGCGCCCATATCCTCGGACTCGAGCACCACCAGACGGCTTGCCGCCCAGCCGCCGAAGCTCACCGCCACCACGAACAGGCGCATGCGGCCATCGTCGTCCAGCACCGGCACGGCGTTGCCCAGCTTGCGCACATGGCGGCCCCATTGCAGGCGAATCTGCTCCCGGGTAACCACCCGCTCTTCCTCGCTCCAGGCGCCCTTTTGCGGGTCGAAGATCGCCGAGTGAATGGCCACATCCGGGCCGCCTTCACGCTTGCCGGCGAACCAGAAAGCACGCAAACGACCATCCGGCAGCGACACCATGGAGGGCGCATGCACCATCGGCGTCTCGCCGTCGGAGGCGAAACGCATCTGCCATTGACCGCTCAAACGGTCGTGGCCGGGCACATAGTCCGGCTTGAATTCAGGCTTGGAGACCCGTTCCTGGTGTTCCGGCAGCACCGCCACGAAACTCACCAGCAACAAGCCGCCGAGGACCCAGTGAAGCACACGTTTTGCCATGGATTTTCAGAATCCGTTTGTCAAAGGTGTGGAATGTATGGAAAGCCGACGAGTCTACCATCGCGGCGGAGGGATTGCCCTCCCCGCCCAGCCGGCGCCGTGGCTGATTTTCAACAGCCTGTTGCCTGCCCGGAAGCCCCCACGATGGCAGTAACCGCCGGGCGGGGCGGAAAAGCGGACCAACGGGGCGTCAGCGGGGACAAACCGCTACGATGATGGCATAATGCACCTACGAATTTCGGGTGACATTTGATATGCAACGCTCTCTCCGAGTAATGCCTTATCTGGTTGTGCTGGTGGCCGCTCTGCTGGCCGGGCGCTTGCACGCCAACAACGGGGCCTGGCAACTGGTCAGTGATCGCAACGGCATTCAGGTCTACATGCAGCCTGGAGACCAGACGCCGCTGAAAACGTTCCGCGGCGTGACCCGCTTCCCGCTTGCCGACGAGTACGCCATGGTGGCCCTGCTCAATGACTACTACGCTTACCCGGACTGGCTGCACTTCGTGGACAGCGCGCGGGAACTGGGCCGCAGCAACGAGCAGGTGCGCCAATTGCACGTCACCACGCTGCTGCCCTGGCCACTGGCTGACCGGGAAGCGGTGCTGCAGACCCGGGTGATCCAAGGGGACGGCCCGGCCGGCAAGGAAGTGGTGGTGGATCTCAGCAACCGGCCAGACCTGCTGCCGCCCAACCCGGATTACGTGCGCTTTCCGCATATGGAAGGCATGCTGCGCTTCCGCCGTGTGGCGCAGGAAGAGGTGGAAGTGGTCTACCAGCTGGAGATGAACCCGGGCGGGTACATCCCTGCCTGGCTGGCCAATATTCTGCTGCGCGACGCCCCGTACTTCACCCTCGAACGGCTGCGCCGGGTGGTGCACCGCGCCGAATATCAGGGCCACTATTACGATTGGCTGGATCTGCGCGGCCCGGGCCGCCCGGAGCCGGTGAAAAACGTAACAAAAACCCCCTGAGACCTGTCATATTCGGCCCTTTTCGCTACCATTACCGTGGTTTTTCCTAGATGCCGACCAGGCGGAGACCACTGGCATGGTGAACGCGCTTTTCTTTATCTACTCCTGGTTTATTTTCGTACCGCTGATGTTGCTGGCCACGGTAGTGGCCGGCGCCGTCTGCCTGTGCCTGGTGCCGTTTCTGGGGCCGCGCCGGGTGGCGCGCCTGAGTGCCGTGCCCTGGGCCCGTCTGGGGCTGCTGCTCAGCGGTGTGCAGGTACGCGTGCACGGCCTGGAGAACGTGGACCCGTCACGCAGCTATGTGATCGTCGCCAACCATCTCAGCCAGTACGACATCTGGGTGCTCTATGGTCACCTGGAGCAGGATTTCCGCTGGGTGATGAAACAGGAATTGCGGCGCGTGCCGGTGATCGGGGTGTGCTGCGCGATGCTCGGCCATGTGTTCATCGACCGCCGCGACCGGGCATCCGCCCTGGCCAGCCTGGAGCAGGCCAAACAACGCCTCACCGGCGGCACCAGCATCCTGTTCTTCCCGGAAGGCACCCGCAGCCGCGGCGGCGAGTTGCGTCCGTTCAAGAAGGGCGCCTTCCGCATGGCCCAGGACCTGGATCTACCGATTCTGCCGGTCACAATTATCGGCACCCGGGAAATTCTGCCTGCCGATTCCCTGCGCATGCATCCCGGCACCGTGGATTTGACCCTGCATGCGCCGGTGGCCGTTACCGGCCAGGACGACGCGGCCGTGGAAGAGGCCATGGCCCGCAGCCGCGCCGCCATCGCCAGTGTCGGCGAAGGCTACCTGGAGCTGACCTGACGCCGCTCTGTTACCCTGGCGTCGCCCGGCGCCGGCGACATGGCCAGCTTCAACGTGGGAATTGGCCCCTTTTGCATGCCCGATGCCGCTACACTCCGGCCATTCAGACGGAATCGGAACAGCAACCATGAAAGACTTCCAGAATAAAGTAGCAGTCATCACCGGCGCCGGATCCGGCATCGGCCGGGCACTGGCCCGGGATCTGGCCGCCGCCGGCGCCCGGCTGGCGCTCAGCGACGTCAATCAGGTCGGCCTGCAGGAAACCGCCGACAGCCTGGGGCTGGGCAGCGACCGGCTGATCACCGAAGCCTTCGACGTGGCCGACCGGGACGCCTTTTATGCCTTCGCCGAGCGGGTCACCGGCCACTTCGGCGCCGCCCATCTGGTGTTCAATAACGCCGGCGTCGCGCTCGGCGCCACCGTGGAAGACATGAGCTATGAAGACTTTGAGTGGCTCATGGGCATCAATTTCTGGGGCGTGGTGTACGGCACCAAGGCGTTCCTGCCCCACTTGAAAGCCGCCGGCGAAGGGCACATCGTTAATGTATCCAGCGTGTTCGGCCTGATCGGCGTGCCCACCCAATCGGCCTACAACGCCGCCAAGTTCGCGGTACGCGGCTTCACCGAAGCGCTGCGCCAAGAGCTGGAAATGGAAGGCGGCCGGGTGTCCTGCACCTCGGTGCATCCAGGCGGCATCAAGACCAACATCGCCCGCAACGCGCGCATGGGCGCCGGCGTCGAAAAAATCACCGGCGGTGACGCGGATAAGGCGCGCCGCGATTTCGAGAAGATGTTCCGAACCACGCCGGAAGAAGCCTCGCAGACCATTCTCAAGGGCGTAAAGGGCAACAAGCGCCGGGTGCTGATCGGCTCCGACGCGCGTGCCATCGACAGCATGCAACGCCTGATGCCCACCGCCTACCAGCGTATAATGGTGGCTGGACAGAAGATGATGCGGAAATAATCATGAAGCCTTTCTCCCAGGCAGCCGAGAACAACAAGGGCCCGATCCTTGATGTATTACGGAGCTACCTCACTGCCCCGGGTGATCTGTTGGAAATCGGCGCCGGCACCGGGCAACACGCGGTGTGGCTGGCGCCACACCTCCCCCAGGTGCGCTGGACGCCCAGCGAAGTGGCGGAAAATCTGGACGGCCTTTCCCAGTGGCTGGCCGACACTCCCAGCGATAACCTGACCGAACCGCTGGCGCTGAATGTGGAAGGCGACTGGCCGGAGCAGACCTATCGCTACATTTTTACCGCCAACACCTTCCATATCATCTCCCGCCCGCTGGTCGAGCTCTGCATCCGCCGAATCTGTGAACGGTTGCTGCCGGACGGACGTTTCCTGGTGTACGGCCCGTTCAATTACCAAGGCACCTACACCAGCAACAGCAACCGCCAGTTCGATCTGTCCCTGAAAGCCCGCGACATCGCCATGGGCATCCGCGACCAGGAGTGGGTGGTGCAGCGTTTCGCCGAACACGGCCGCGAGCTGCTCGGCGACCACACCATGCCGGCCAACAACCGTATTCTCGTCTTCGGCTGAGACACAACCCGAGATTCCTCTGACAGTGCTGCCCGCTTTTTATACACTAGATGCCCGTTCCCATGGCCGGGCCGTTTCCCGCAGCATCAAAACCGAGCGAATCCATGCAAAACGAAACCACCAGCGAATGGAGCCTGGAACAGTTTCAGGTCCCGGAAAAAGAAGGCGAAACCCGCTTCCACGACTTTGATCTGGAGCCGGCCCTGATGCGCGGCATCGCGGACGCCGGTTTTCAGTATTGCACGCCGATTCAGGCGCAGGTGCTGACCCACGCGCTGGCCGGCGCCGACACCATCGGCCGGGCGCAGACCGGCACCGGCAAGACCGCCGCCTTCCTGATCACCATCATCAACGATCTGCTGCGCCACCCGATCACCGTGCCGCGCTACGCCGGCGAGCCGCGGGCGCTGATCGTCGCGCCCACCCGCGAGCTGGCGATGCAGATCGAGAAGGACGCCAAGCTGCTGGCTCACCACACCGACCTGCAGGTCATGAGCGTGGTCGGCGGCATGAACTTCAACCGCCAACAGGAGCGTCTGCAAAGCCGCCTGATCGACATTCTGGTGGCCACCCCCGGGCGCCTGCTGGATTTCGCCAAACGCCGCGACCTGTGGCTGGACCGGGTGGAAGCGCTGGTACTCGACGAAGCGGACCGGATGCTCGACATGGGCTTCATCCCCGACGTCAAACGCATCGTCAACATGACCCCGAGCACCCGCTACCGGCAAACCCAGTTGTTCTCCGCCACCTTCAACGACGACGTGATGAACCTGGCCGGTCGCTGGACCGAGGCCGCCCAGGTGGTGGAAATCGAACCCACCCAGGTGACCACCGACACCGTCGATCAGAAGGTCTACATCACCGCCACCCAAGACAAATTCAACCTGCTCTATAACCTGATCACCCGGGAAAGCATGTCGAAGGTAATTGTGTTCGCCAACCGCCGCGACATCACCCGGCGGCTCAACGACCGGCTGCACAAAAAGGGCCTGAACGTGTCGCTGATCTCCGGCGACGTGCCCCAGAACCAGCGCATGAAAACCCTGGAACGGTTCCGCGCCGGCGACCTGCAAGTGCTGATCGCCACCGACGTGGCCGGCCGCGGCATTCATATTGAAGGCGTTTCCCATGTGATCAACTACAACTTGCCGGAAGACCCGGAGGACTACGTCCACCGCATTGGCCGCACCGGGCGTGCCGGCGCCAGCGGTGTATCAATCAGCTTCGCCTGCGAAGACGACGCCTTCCTGCTGCCCCAGCTGGAGCAGGCCATCGGCATGAAACTCAACTGCGTGCATCCGGAAACCGCGCTGGTCGCCGACCAGTAGCCCCCGGAAGGAAGACCCCCATGGCGGAACGCATTACCCCGGAAGAAGGGGTTATCAAACTGCAAAGCGGCGAAACCCTGTTCGTGGACGTCCGCGACCCGACCAGCCACCAGGAAGCCCGTATTCCCGGCTCCCTGCTCCTCAATCAAACCAATCTGGAAGACTTCCTCGCCGCCACCGACCGCCAGCAACCACTGGTGGTGTACTGCTACCACGGGCATTCCAGCCAGGGCGCCAGTGATTATCTGGCCGAGCAGGGCTTCAGTGCCGTGGTCAGCCTCGACGGCGGCTTTGAACACTGGCGCCAGGCCCACCCCGAACACGTGGACAGCAATTAGCACCAGCGCCGGCCTCCGCCGGCGCGATGGCGGCGCCCGGGCTGCATCGATTGGCGCATCATGGGCACCGATGACACCCCGCCCTTAAACCGCCATAAAAAGAGGACCGCCATGAACGCAGCCCAACTGGCCGACGCGCTCAAAAACGCCCATGTGGAACACGCCCGTCTACGCCTGCAGGAAAAAAGCTACTGGCAGCAGCAGCTGGACGACGGCGTCAAAGCCCTTGGCAAAACCCCGGTGGGCGCCCTGGTGGACCCGGACGCGCTCGCCAAGGTGGTGGACGACTGGCTGGCCAACGTGAACACCGCCCAGGGACTGCGCCCGGTGATCATCCAGGTGAGCGAAGCGATTCTGGAGCGCGCCGGCGACGACCCGGCTACGGTGGGCGAACTGCTGAACGAGGCGCACTTCGAAGCCATCCTGGAGCAGGCCCTGCGCCTGAAAACACTGCGGGAAAAGGCCATCCACGCCTGCCTGAACCATCCGCTGGTCAGCGACATGGTCAGCGAGATGCTCTACACCGGCATCAAGAACTTCCTGCTGGAAGAGAACGTGCTCGCCAAGCTGCCCGGCGTCAGCAGCATGATGAAGCTGGGCCGCAAAAGCGTCGGCAAGGCCATGGGCGGGCTGGAAGACAGCATCCGCGACTACCTGCGCCACAACACCCGCGCCACCCTGAAAACCGGCGAACAATGGCTTAACCGCCAGCTCACCGACCAGCGCATCGCCGAGCTGGCCCGCGACGGCTACCGGCGGCTGGCACCGCTCAAGCCGGCGGACCTGATCCGCACCGCGCCGTCCGGCCTGGCCGGCGACATCGCCACCCACGCTTGCGTGATCGGCGACGAAGCCGCACGCCTGGACTACAGCCGCCGCCTGGTGGCCGCCGGCATCCAGGCGGCGGTCCAGGCCCTGCTGGAAAAGGACCTGCCCGCGCTGCTAAAAGCCATGGGCACCACGCCGAAGAAACGCAGCCAGGCCCTGGCGCCGGCCCTCGCCACCGGCGCCGCCGTCCTCGACCAGCAGGGCGTGCTCACCCCCTGGATCGAGCAAGCCGTCGGCGACTTCTACGACAGCGACGCCTGCAAGGACGTCCTCGAGAAAGCTCTGTCCTGATCGGGGATAACCTTGTGGGAGCGGGCCTTGCCCGCGAAAGGGAGCGAAGCGACCGGCAGGATGCCAGAGACCTTGTTGGTGCCGCCCTTAGAGAAGTCTCTGGAATCCCGCCGGCCGGCAAAGCCGGCCTTTCGCTTGCAAGGCAAGCTCCCACAAACCCAGCTTCGTAGCACCGCTCGGCGGCTCGCTCCCAAGGGAGGTTCGGTCTCGGTGCCAGTGTCCAGGACTGTGTGAGGCAGGGAGCCGAACACAAGCCTCCAGGGATGGATTCACGG